>JALYQE010000368.1 GCA_030855965.1 Verrucomicrobiota bacterium
GCGAGCAACGCCATGGATTGCGCGGCCAACGGTTCGCCGCGGGCCAGGATTTTTTGTCCTTCGGCCAGGTCGGCCCCCCGGCGGCGAATAAATTCTCCGCGTTCCACGCCGCACTCCACCACGATCGATTCCTCCTCCCTTTTCACGTCCTCCTGCATGACGACCGCGTCCGCTCCCGCGGGCAGCGGCGCGCCGGTAAAAATCCGAATCGCCTCGCCCGCGCCGATCGTCAGGTCACGCGCGGGGCCGGCCGGCTGCTCGCCGATGACGCGCAAACGCGCCCCCGGCCGGCAGGCCGCGGCCTGGACCGCGTAGCCATCCATCGACGAGTTATCGAAAGGCGGCAGCGCGCGCTGGGCGAGCAAATCCTGCGCGGCAAATCGGCCTAACGAATCGAACAGCGCCACCGTTTGGCCTGGCAAAGGCGTGATCTTTCCCAGCACCGCGGCCAGGGCATCGGCTTCGCTCGTCACTTCAGCACCTCGTCGCCCACCGCCGGGTCGCCATCGACGATGTCGGCCGCGATGAAGGGCCGCTTTTGTTCGGGCGACGCCTTCAGGTGCGCGGTGTCGCCCCCGGAGTTCGTCGTGCGCAGCTCCGTCCCGGGCGGCGGCACGTAGAGATTCGATTGCAGATCGATCAGGACAAAGCGCTTCTCTTCATCCACCACCGCCACCTCACCGACGACGCGCGGCCTGGCCGCAGCGCTCGCGGTCGGGACAGCCTTCGGCCGGGCCGCCGAGGCACAGCCGGAGAGAAGGAGGAGACCGCCGATCGTTAGGCAGAGAATTGAAAGGAGCAGGGCGGGGCGCATAACAAGCCAATTGGTTGACGAGCATGGAACGACCCCGATATTCTCGCAACTTTGTTGGCAGAGTGGGTGAGGTGGCTGAGTGGTCGAAAGCAACGCTTTGCTAAAGCGTCGTACCCCAAAAGGGTACCGAGGGTTCGAATCCCTCCCTCACCGTTTCCCTCTAGAGATCGTCGAGTTTTGAGTAATGCATAACGGAAATGCATAACACGTCCACCGAGATCCGGCACTGTTTGTCCACGTTTGTTGGCTTAGACGATGGCGGACAATAGCGATAGCAGTGAATGTCCGAACTGTGGCAATCCGATCGAATCCGGCCGAGCGGACGCTTGTCCAAAATGCGGGGAATCTCTCCGTGATCGCGTTAATCGGCCGCTTCTCGAAATGGACGTTGCCCATTCCGGCGAGACATTAGAAGAAGCTCAACAGAAGATCACTGAAGCTGTCGATCGCGGCCTTCGCGATGGCCACAAGGGCGTCAAGATCATCCACGGGCACGGCGCTTCGTCTGGACGTGCCGTAATTCGCAAACATGCCGTGAAATGGCTCCGCGAGCTTGCAGAGAAGACGGGTGGGAAACTTGTGCAGGACAAGAATAATCCCGGCGCTCACATCCTGTGGCTGGATTGATTCGACGAGGATTGGAAAAAACACAGAACGTTTTCGCGCGACCGCGACGCAGCTCGAAGAGTGGTCCAACCAAGTATCGCGTCGTTTCGATCTAGCTGGCGCCGCCAAGCGCCTGACGGCACCCTCAGCGCTTTCAAGCGGGATGGCCACGGCAAGCAGTTTTTGCATGTTTACAAAATCTTTAAGCATAGGACAGCGGATGTCCTACCGCCTGTGTTAAATTCGGGTATGAACAAAGCTCCGCCCACTCCTGTTTCCGGGCCTTACACGCACGAAAACCTCAATCCGAACGAAACACCCCAAAGAATTGTCGTTTCGCCTGAGGTCGAGCGCCTGCAGCACGAGCGCGATACCCTGCGGGATGAAGTTGCGCGGTTGTTGGCGGAAGCGCACGACCTTGTCAGCGTAGTGAAGCCGAATCTCCTGGCGATCTACCAAACCAAGCTCGGCGCATGGGAGCTGAAACGCCTGCACTTACAATGCGAAATCGCGAGATTGAAGCGCAAACTCACCCTGATCCAGGCGTGCGTTAATCTTGGCCAACCGGTGCACGAAATCGAAGTTGAAGGCCAACTCGACATGGAATTTCTCGAGTGGCGCACTCGGGTTGCGGAGGCCGTCGCCGCCTTCGATGAAGCGAAGAGCAGACTGGATCACCCGTTGGAGCCTGGACCGGCGCAGGAGTTGCGCAAACTCTACCGGATGTTTGTCAAAAAGTTGCATCCCGACTTGCGCCCCGATCTAACCGAAAACGAACGACAGCTCTGGTATCGGGTTCAAGAAGCTTACGACCGGGCGGACGTCGAGGAATTGCAGGCGCTGGCATTGGTCCATCCCGGTCCCGAAGGAGACGGCCTCAGCACGCTCGAGCAGTTAGTGACGGAACGCGCCAGTCTCCAGGACCAGGTCACCCGCCTCCTCGCCGAGATCGCGGCGATCGAATCCCAACCGCCCTTCACTCTCCGCAAAAAGCTGATAGATCCTGAGTGGTTGGATGCAGCTCGCAAAGCGCTTGACGAGGAGTGCGCTCTGCTCGAAGCCCAACGAGCCGGGCTCAAGGCCCACGTCGACAACGCCCACGCGGTCGCACAAAATGGGAATGGATTTAGCCGTAATTGATCCAGCGCTGCTGGCGCTGTTACACGGCTCTTTTGATAAAGGCGGACAGCTGCAGCCGTTCGTTCACGAGATCATGCTCGTGGAATGCGCAATCGCCGGCACCAGTTTCCGCGGACTCAAGGACGTCGAGCCGACGCTACCGATTGGCTCGCTCCTGCTTCTCAAACGCGAACCCGCCAACAAGCATGACACCCTTGCCGTCATGATTCTCGACGAAAGCGGCAATCACCTTGGCTATGTCCCTCGGGCGAAGAACGAGGCGCTGGCGCACCTGATGGACGCGGGCAAGCTCCTCGTCGGCCGATTAGAATCCAAGGAATGGCAGGGAGATTGGCTCAAAGCTGATATCCGCATTTTCCTGCGAGATTTCTAGGGTTGATTGGGAGTGGCTGGCACTCAGCAGCCACGATTGCCTGTAGCGGGCAACAGCGGTCAACCAACGCGGGGGACACTGACGAAATGTTCGGGTTTGAGTGTCCGCTCCCCACGCCAGGTATAGGCGACGAGCCGTCCGCCGTCTTTGGCGACGCTGAAGTCGACGCAGGCCGCATTCGGGGCGAGGGACTTCGGGGCCTCTGCCCGTAACCAATAATGTCCGAAAAACACCAGCGGTTCGCGCTGCCTGTCTACGTCGCAACGTCCCACGGGCTCCGTTCAGCTTTCAAATAACGAACCGCGCTGCATGCGCAGCGCTTTTCCCTCGACTTCTTTTTTAGACCCGATAGAGATCAGCGCTCATGTCGACCCCGGAAGAATTAAGCCAGGCTCCCAGATTCGGGCTTTCGGCTCAACTTGGTTAAGATCCGTTATGCTTACCGGCGAAATTCGTACTCAGGTCGATCAAATCTGGAATGCCTTTTGGACGGGCGGCATTTCCAATCCGCTCGAGGTCATCGAGCAGATCACTTACCTCCTCTTCATCCGCCGCCTCGACGATCTTCATACACTCGAGGAAAACAAAGCCAACCGGACAAAGAAGCCGATCGCGCGCCGCGTTTTCCCAGAGGGCACAGACGCACGCGGCCGCGCCTACGAAGACTTCCGCTGGTCACGCTTCAAGCATTTCGAAGCGAAGGACATGTTTATCGTCGTCGGCGAACACGTCTTTCCCTTTCTCCGCTCGTTAGGCGGCGACGGCTCCACCTACTCCCAGCACATGGAGGGTGCGCGCTTCACCATCCCCACTCCTTCGCTCTTAACGCGCGTCGTGGACATGATCGACAAGGTCCCTATGGAGGACCGCGACACGAAGGGCGACCTCTACGAATACATGCTCGGCAAGATTGCCAGCGCTGGGCAGAACGGCCAGTTCCGTACGCCGCGCCATATCATCCGGCTCATGGTTGAAATGGTCGCGCCGCAGCCCACCGACATCGTTTGCGATCCCGCGTGCGGCACCGCCGGATTCCTCGTCGCCACCGGCGAGTACCTGCGCGACCACCACCCCCAGATCTTTCGCGACGACGAGCTCCGCGAACACTTCCACCACCACCTCTTCCACGGCTTCGACTTCGATAACACCATGCTCCGCATCGGCAGCATGAACATGCTCCTGCACGGCGTGGA
>JALYQE010000232.1 GCA_030855965.1 Verrucomicrobiota bacterium
TTCTCAATCGCCTTCCGGTCATCGGGGCGCTCTTCAGCACCACCAACAAGACGAAGGAACGCAATGAACTCATCGTCCTCATGCGGCCGGAAGTGACCCTGACGAAACTCGACATGTATCGCCTGCGTGAAAAGCAGGAGAGTAAGACGCATTTCGGCCCCGAGCTGGAAGAAGACGATTGTCCCGATTGTCCCGGGGTGATCGATGGCAAGGCTCTGCCGCCGCCTGATCTGCCGATGGTAAAATAAACTGAGGTTCGTTATGCGCCGCTTTTTGATCCTGCTCCTGGTTTCATGCTGCATCCTGCCGATCTGCTCGCGCGCGGATCGATTTTCCTTCTACACCGACCCCCTGGCCCAGACCGACGGGTTCGGGCGTTTGCATCAGAGCCCAAACGTTAATCGGACTGATTTCGCGCCGCGCCACCCGTCGCGTTACGCGTATTACTTCATCCCGGGCGACATGCTGGCCGGCGACGTGGCCTACGTCGGGGCGCTCCAGACGGCCTTGTATCGGAATGGTTATTACTGCGGCCCGATCGACGGCGTCTTCTCTGCGGAGGTCAGTGTCGCGATCGCGCGCATGCAGAAGAATTATTCGCAGCGCGTCACCGGAACTTTGACTCTTGGGGTTCGCCGCGCGCTGCATTTGCCGTAGACTTGTAGAATGAGTCCGGCCCTCAATAAATCGCTTGTCGACATCCTGCTCGCCAGCGGTGTGCCTTCGCGGGACGAAGCGACCGCGCTCGCGGCCAATCTCAACGGCGGCTCCTGGACCGCGGACGTTCTAAACTCCGGCAAAGTCGACGAACAACTTTTCCTCAAGGCGATCGGCGATTTCTTCAGTGTTCCGGTCGTTTCTATTGACGCCAAGAGCATCGAGCGCGCGACCCTGCTCGTGCTGCCTAGCCGGTTTGTTTTCCAGCACCACATTCTGCCGATCGAGATCAAGGACAACGCGATCGTGCTCGCGACCTACGATTTGTTTAACTCGACCGGGCGCCAGCTCGCTTCGCAATTGCTCGACAAACCGGCGGAGTGGGTCCTCGTCCCGCGCGCGCAAATCCTCCGCGCCATGAAAACGCTTTACGGCGTCGGTGCGGAAACGTTCGACGAAATTCTCAAAACCAATCGCTCGTTTGAAGCGCTTCAGGACATCGAGACTAGTACCGACCTGAACGCCGACGATCCTGAAGCCTCGGTCGTGAAGTTCGTGAACCAGATCATTCGCGAAGCGATCCACGAGCGCGCGACCGACATCCATGTCGAGCCGCTCGAAGGCGATCTGCGGATTCGTTATCGGATCGACGGCATCCTGCACGAAGTCGCGGTCCCGCCGCAATTGCGCCTCCTGCAATCGGCCATCATCTCGCGCCTGAAAGTGATGGCGCACATGGACATCGCCGAGCGCCGCCTGCCGCAGGATGGCCGCATCAATCTGCAATCGGCCGAGCAAACCATCGACGTCCGCGTTTCCACCATCCCGACGGTGAACGGCGAATCGATCAGCTTGCGTCTGCTCGCGCGCGACCAGCAAAAGGCCTTCGGTTTCGAGCGACTCGACATGAGCCCGGAGCAGACGCAGATTATGAAAGCGCTGCTCGCTCAGCCTAACGGAATCGTCCTCGTCACCGGCCCGACCGGCTCGGGCAAATCGACTTCGCTTTACTGCTTTCTCAGCAGCATCAACTCGGTCCAGCGCCGCATCATCACGATCGAGGAACCGGTTGAATATCGTCTGCCCGGCGTCTCGCAGATCGACGTGAAACCGGAGATCGATCTCACTTTCGCGAAAGGCCTGCGCCACATTTTGCGGCAAGACCCTAACGTCGTCATGGTCGGAGAAATTCGTGACGTCGAGACGGCCGACATCGCCATTCGCGCGGCCATGACCGGTCACCTCGTTTTTAGCACCCTGCACACCAACGACGCGGTCGGCGGCATCACCCGCCTTCTCGACATGGAGGTCGAGCCCTTTCTCCTCGCCTCGGTCGTGAAAGCCTTCCTCGCCCAGCGCCTCGTCCGCACCATCTGTCCCGATTGTAAGGAAGTGGTTGGTTATCCGCTCGAGTATCTGAACGAGATCGGCGCCAGCATCCCGCCCGATTTCAAGTTCTATCGCGGGGCGGGTTGCGAAAACTGCCGCCATACCGGCTACCAAGGCCGGCTCGCAATCTACGAAGTCTGCGTCGTGACCGAGCCGCTCAAGCGGCTCATCATGCAAAAGCGCGACGGCGGCGAACTCAAGCAGACGGCCATCGCCCAAGGGATGCTGACCCTGCGCCAGGACGGCTGGCGCCGCGTCTTGGAAGGCAAAACGACGATCGAAGAAGTCGTTAGGGTGACGCAGACCGACGAAGTCATGGCCGAGACGACCAGCTTGGCCGAGCCCGCCAGTTCGAAGTAGGAAAAAGGCCTTCGCGGTTTCCCACGAAGGCCTTCAAGACTAACGAACTGCTGGGGACCTTAGAGCGGGATGGCGATATCCATCACCTGATCTTCCGCGCGGAAGCTGCCGAGCAATTCCGCTTTGCCGGTCGGGAGGGTGACCTTGTAGAAGCTCGCCAAACCGATGCTGTCGACGAGCGAGGCGAAGGCCTGGACGTCGACCGTCACACCGCTGCTGATCGTGCTGAAGATGTCGAAGCCGACGTCTGCGCTAGCGTCCACGGTCAACTTACCTGTGGCGACGAGCGTGCCGCTATTGGCGGGCGATTGCAGAACGACCTGGTGGAGGGTGGAATCGACCGTGTAAAGCGTGGTCGCGGTGTTGGTGTCGAGGTCGTTGTTCGTGTAAGCCGCGCCGACAACGCCCAGCGCGTCTGTTCCGACGACGTAATTGAGTCTGCCATCAGCGATCGTTACACCGCCGACGTTGACGTCGTGACGCAGATTTTGTCCGTCATTGCTAATGATGCGCAGGCGATCGGCGGCCGGGTTGAAGTCCACCCCGAAGGAGGTGCCGGTCATGGCGATGCTGAGCCGGTTGACGAAGGTGGCGACGCCGCTCGTTGTATCGATGGTGTAGATGCCGCCCAGGTTTCCCACTCCATAGAGCAGGCCGTTCTGCACGCGGAAATCCATCCCGACGAGCGACGTGTCATCGATCAGTCCCTGGATTGGTCCGATCGTCCGCGCCCGTTGCGGCGCGTTTGATTTGAAACCAATCAGCCGCTGATCGGTCGTTAGGCCAAAAGCCCGCACGCGCGGGTTGACGGCGCGACTGCTTGATTCGACGGCGGCGGTGCCACGGCCGCTTGCATTCGCGCTTTTTACCTGGGCCTGGGGCGTGGCGGGAAACGCCGCGGCTAACGAGGCGATCATCAATATTGTTTTAATCATGGGTGGTTCTTTCGTGGTTTACGAATTTCTGCCCCGGAGCTCCGTTTTTAGACGGGATCAACCCCCTTGCTTTGTGAGTATCCGGCAGGCGAGGTCCGCCGGATGCCTCGAAGACAGGAAGCGGTTGAGCCAGAGCACAAAACGGCCGGGAAAAGCGGGGCCAGCACCGCGCTGCGCAAAACCGGGCTTATTTCTTTGGGCGATCGTATGGGACGATGTTGTCCCATTCTTCCGCCGACGATCGGGCGACAAAGGCGACGACCGGCTCGGTCGCGCTCATGTTGAAGACTTCATGTGGCACGCCCGGCTTGATGTAAATGAAATCGCCCGCCTCGTTCTCGATCGTTTTCGTTAGGCCGGGACCGAACTCGTGCCGCACTCTCCCTTCGATGATGTAAAGGATGAGCTCGAAACCAACGTGGATGTGCGCGTAGGCCACGCCGCCGGGCGGGATGGTCGCGATGTTGGCCGAGAGTTTGGTCGTGCCGACGTTCTTGGCCGACATTCCCTGTTTGTAATGAATGCCGTTCCAGTCCCGGCGCGTGCCGCCGCCGCGGATGGTGAGGATGCCGTCATGATCTTCCACCGCGCCCGGGTCGACTTTATCCTTTTCGTTTTTCATTGCGCGGTGAATTTCGCGCTTGGCAAAGGATCACGCCAGCACTTCCGCCCGGTCGCGCAAGGTGCGCTCGGCGGCGCTGCGCTTTTCGCCTAACAATCCCTCGGTCGCAGCCCGGACAGCTTCGAGCAGATCGGTCGCCTCGTGCAGACGCGCGAAGGAAACGTAGTTCGCGCCAGCCGCGATGAGCGTGTCGGCCTGGGCCAGCACTTCGGCGG
>JALYQE010000245.1 GCA_030855965.1 Verrucomicrobiota bacterium
GGGCGGTGAAGGCGTCCTGGTCGCGGAAGAAATGGGTCACGCAAATGAGCAGATCGCGCAGGAGGGCGGGCACTTCGTCTGGATGAGTGCGAAGGAATTCGAGATAGGCGGGGATGGTATCGAGCGAATTGACCTGCAACCGCCGGGCGACCCGGCGCAGAACGGTGGCGCGCTTGTAGTGGGAAAAATCGTGCCCGGTCTGGGAGCGCAAAAAGGCGAGCACTTCGTGCAGCGCGCTTTCATCGGTGGGATCGTTCGTCTCCTTCGCCGCCAACGGCCCACCCGGCGCCTTCTTCTCGCCTGCCGCGCCGTAGCCTTGCGAAGGCGGGTGCTCCTGCTCGTCCTCATCCAGCCGCTCCGGCGGCAGCGTCATCGCCTTTTCATTGGCAACGTAAGTCATCAACCGCGCCGGCATCTCCGCCACGGGCAGAATCCAATCGACCATCCCGGTCTCGATCGCGTGACGCGGCATGCTGTCATATTCCGCCTCACCCGGATCCTGTGCGATCGTCACCCCGCCCTGCGCTTTGATGTGCTTGACCCCGATCGCGCCGTCGCCATCGCTCCCCGAGAGCACGATGCAAACCGAGCGCTGCCCGTAATGCTCCGCCAGCGTGCGGAAAAAAAAGTCCACCGCCACGCGTTTGCCCGCGCGTTCCTGCGGCGGGCTGAGCACGAGCGTGCCATCGTTCATCGAGAGAAGTTTGTTAGGCGGGATCACGTAAACCTCGTCCGGCGCCACCTTGAGCGTTTCGTTGACCTGGCGCACGGGCATGGCGGTCTGGGACTGGAGGATTTCGGCAAGGCTGCTCTCGTGCTCGGGCGAGAGATGCATCACCACGACAAAGGCGAGCCCGCTTTCGGTGGGCATTTTGCCAAAAAATTCCTGGAGCACCTGGATGCCGCCGGCGGAAGCGCCGATCCCGACGATGGAGGTGGGAAAGCCGGGACGGTGGGACGGTGACTGGTGGCCGGCGCCGTCGAGCGCCGCGGGGTCGGTCTTTTTTTTGGGCGAATCGGACATGAGATCGGTCGCGAGCCGGGATGAGCCCGGAAAGGACGCAACGTAAACGCGCCAGGCAAAACTTCCCATCAAAAAACTCCAGGAGCCGCCGCTTTCCTCCATGTCGCCCCTTCGCCGCCGCTTCGCCTGCAGCCGCCCTGTAGCCGCTTCGCTGTGCGAAGCGCGGGGAGTTGCGTTTGCTGCCAATCCCCCTCGCGTCGCCACAGGGCGACGGCTACAGGCGCTTCGCAGGACTAGACATGCCTGTTCCCTTCAACGCGGGATGCCTCCTTATCCTAAACTGCCGCCGCGACTGGATCTCATCTATTTTCGTCACCCGGTTTTCTTTGTCACAATCTGCACTCATCGCCGCCGCCGCCTGCTCGCAAACGCGCCGTTGCACGAACGTTTGTTGCCTTTGCCGAATGCGCTTATGCCACACATAACATCGCCGTTGGCCGCTATGTCATCATGCCCGATCACTTGCACCTGTTCGTCTGCGGCGACCAGGAGTTCGCGCTCGGCCGGTGGATCGGCATGCTGAAGCAATTCCTCGCGAAGACGCTTGATCGAGCGGGGGCGTCAAAGGCCTGCGGACCGGTCTGGCAACGTGGTTTCTTCGACCACCTTTTTGCGCTCCGATGAAAGTTACGCGCAGAAATGGCAATACGTCTGGGACAACCCGGTGCGTGCGGGATTGGTCGACGAAGCCGAGGACTGGCAGTATGCCGGCGAGATCATTTTGATCGACCGCGCGTGATGCGACCGCTTCACACTAGGCGCTTCGCAGCCGCTTCGCCTGTAGCCGCTTCGCTTTGCGAAGCGCGAGTGTGGATCATCGCGGCGATAGCAACCCCCGCGTCGCCCACAGGGCGGCGGCTACAGGAGCTTCCCTAGGATTTAAACCGGGGAAACGGCGCGGTTCTCGCCCGATGGCGTCCAACTGCAAAACACGCTCTGCTCGTTTGAGGGACCCACCTAATGAACCAGCATCTCGCGCTCGATCAAAAACTCGCGGTCCTTCAGAATTTGGACGCGCTGCGCCGCTGGTCTTCGCTTGATGATCGTCGAGTCTGCGTTCGCTGCGACCGGGTCATTACCGGGCGGATGATCGATATCTGGGTGGATACGCGGAACGCCTACCATTTGCATTGCCCCACGCCCGGCTGTCCCGCCAGCCTGCGCGACTGGTTTTATCACGGGCCGGTGCGGCACGATCCGGCCAAATATCTGAAGAGACAGGCGCCGGCCGCAGGCTTCGGCACGGCCGCCGCCTGATCATGTGAATGGAGTCTCTGGAATGAGTCTAACGAACAAGTCCCCGGTGCAAGACCGCCTCGCTTTCCTGTAGCAGGCCGACGGTCATCGATCCTGGCATTCACTCGAGGATGAGCGCTTCTGCGTCCGCTGTCTCAAAATTTTCAACGGTCACGCTCTGCGGATCGCGCGCCGGGACGCCGGCCATTATGAGGTCCTCTGCCCGACAGCAGGCTGCGACTCATCGCCGCTCCATTGGCTTTACCATGGCCGTGGGCTCGGCCGGGCCCGACCCTGGCGTTCCGCGGACGACGACGGCGGCAGCCTGCCGGCCATCGAGGACGATGGTCTCGCGGTTCCCATCCTCCGTCATTGACCCAGCCATGATGGGGCCGGGGAAACTGCCGTGAACGGCTTTGACTGGCTCCACGAAACGTCACCCAAGAATGGACAGTAAGGGATGCCGCGA
>JALYQE010000248.1 GCA_030855965.1 Verrucomicrobiota bacterium
GGCGCGACCAATTCGTAGGAGTGATCGATCATCTCGCGTAGCTCAGCCTCCGGAATTTTCCCGGTCAACGTGACCGTGTTCCAGTGCTTTTTGTTCATGTGATAACCCGGCTGGACTTCTTCGTAGCGATCGCGCAAATCGAGCGCGCGCTCCGGATCGCACTTCAGGTTGGCCCGCGGGGGGACTTCGTCGAGCGAGGCGAGAGCGAAAATTTTGCCACCGACTTTGAAGACAATCGTGTCCTCGCCGAAGGGCGTGCCTTCGGTCGCGTCCTTTTTCGTTAGGCAGTATTCGCGAAAGTCTTCCAGGTTCACTACGCAATCGCACCCCAGAGTCGCGCGGCCAGCTCGCTGATTTTTACCCGCTCCTGCTCCATGCTGTCGCGGTGACGCAGAGTAACCGTGTCCCGCAGCCCGGGGTCGCGTTCGCCTAACGTCTCGAAATCAATCGTAATCCCAAAAGGCGTGCCGGCCTCGTCCTGGCGGCGATAACGCCGGCCGATCGCGCCCGTTTCGTCGTAAAAGACATTCATCAGCGGGCGGAGCAGCGCTTGCACTTCACGCGCTTTCTCAACCAGCGGTGGCTGATTTTTCAGGAGCGGAAAAATGCCGGCTTTGACCGGCGCGACGCGTGGATGAAAGCGGAGCACGATCCGGGTCTCGCTCTTGCCTTTCTCATCGGTCACCGTCTCCTCGGCGTAGGCTTCGCAGATCAGCGCGAGGACGGTGCGATCGACGCCGGCGCTGGGCTCGATGACGTGAGGGATGAAACGGGCTTTGGTGTCTTCGTCGAAATAATCGAGCGACTTGCCGCTCGCCGTTTGATGCTGCGTGAGGTCGTAATCGGTCCGATAAGCAACGCCCTCGAGTTCCTGGAGCCCGAAAGGAAACTCGTACTCGATGTCGTAGGTGCCCTTGGAATAGAAGGCGCGATCGGCATCCGGCACGGTGAGGACGTGCAGCTTCGTCCGCGGTAGCCCGATGTTCTCGTAGAACTTGAGCCGCTCTTCGAGCCAGTAATCGAGCAACTCCATCCCGTGCTCCGGGCGGCAGAAATATTCCAGCTCCATCTGTTCAAACTCACGCGAGCGAAAGATGTAATTGCGCGGGTTAATCTCGTTCCGGAACGCCTTACCAATTTGGGCGATGCCGAAGGGCAGTTTTTTGCGCGCGGTATCAAGGACATTCTTGAACTGCACAAAGATCGATTGCGCGGTCTCGGGCCGCAGATACGCGATCGACTCCGTGTCAGCCGAGGCGCCCATCTGGGTCGAGAACATGAGGTTGAAAGGGCGAGCCTCGGTCAGGTCCCCTCCGCAATTAGGGCACGGCATGACCAAGCCGGTGACATTGAGTTGTTCGGTTGCCAGATAACGGATGAAATCTTCAAACTCGACCAAGGGCGCTGATGCTTCCTCGAAGTGCTCGGCTAGCCAGGAAAGCGTGACCTGCGGATTGCGAACGATCGCCATGTTGGGTGCAAGCTTTCGGCCCTCACGCTCCGCCCAGCGCAGAATTGCGGCGCCGTTGAATTTTCCATTGTTAAAAACGCTTTCGAGCGATTTTGCGTAAGGCGTTTCCAGGACGGCTTCCTCCACCTGATCGGCGCGAACCAGACGTTTGCACTGGCGGCAGGTGCTCATCGGATCGCTGAAAGTGTCTTCGTGACCGCTGGCCTTGAGCACGGCGCGATGGGTGAGAATCGCGCCGTCCATCCCCACCACGTCATCGCGTTCGCGCACCATCACCCGCCACCAGTAATCCTTCAGGTTGCGCTTTAATTCCACGCCTAACGGGCCGTAATCCCAGACCCCATTGAGGCCGCCGTAGATTTCGCTTCCCTGGAAAATGAAGCCGCGTCGTTTGCAGAGGCTGACGATCCTCTCCATTCGCTGCGGGTCGTTAGGGCGGTCCATAAAAAAGTAAGTAGCGTCCGCGGTTTTAGCGGAGCAAACGAGAAGGAGCGGGCAAAGCGGGATGGGCGCGGGGGGAAGCGCGCTACGCCACCGTCACCTCGGTCTTGACCGAGTTAGCGATGAAACAGTTCTCGTGCGCGAAGTGGTGCATCTCCTCGATATCCTTCTCGGTCGGCTGATTATCGCCGGAGAATTTCAGCTTCGGATGCAGCTCGACCCGGGCGATGGCGAGCTTGCCCTCGGCGTTTTTCTCCATGTGACCGATCGCTTCGTCGACGTACTCCTCGAGGAGGAATTTCTTCTTACAGGCCGCGGCGAGGAAGGTGAGCATGTGGCAGCTGGCGAGGGCGGAGACGAACGCCTCCTCGGGGTCGACCAGCTTGGAGTTGCCGAGGTAAGCCGGTGCTGCGGAGGCCTCCATTTCGTGGCCGCCGTCGAAGCTCCAGCTGTGATCGCGGTTGTAGGTTTTGTATTCGAAGTCTTGCGTCGCTCGCTTCCAGGTCAGCGTCATTTTGTGTTCGGACATGCCTTTAGATAAGTCCGGGGTCGCAATTGGCAAGCGGCTGTGATTCCGCCCCCCTCGGTGGAACAGATCTTGCATCAAGGAAAGGCCGAAGCTCAGCCCGCGGGCCGGACGGCCGCCTGCGGTCGAGCCCGTTTTCTTACCAATGACGAACGAAGATCTGCAAGCACTACTGACCGCCATGCTGGAGAGCGGCGAGGGTGTGTCGGACTGCCTTTTCATCAATGGCAAACCGCCCCTGGTCGAACGCTACGGCAAACTCCTTGAACTGCCGATGGAGGAACCGAGCGCCACCCTCCAGCCCGCGCACATCGATTCGATGGCGGCGCTGCTCATGGACGGGAGCGAACGCCTCCAATCCGACCTGCAAACCACCGGCTCCTGCGACACCAGCTATTCGCTGGCCGGAGTGGCGCGTTTCCGAGTCAATATCTATCGCCAGAACGGCCAGCACGGGATCGTGATGCGCAAGTTGCAATCGGCCGTGCCGACGCTCGAATCGCTCGGGTTGCCGCCCATCTTCCAGCAGATGGTCCGGGAAAAATTCGGGATCATTTTCCTCACCGGCAGCACCGGCAGCGGCAAGACCACGACCCTGGCCGCGATGTTGAACGAAATTAACCAATCGCAGGAAGTCCATGTCGTGACGCTCGAGGACCCGATTGAGTTTCTCCATCCCCACAACAAGGCCGTCTTCAGCCAGCGCGAACTGGGGAAAGATTTTTCCGATTTTGCGACCGGCCTGCGCGCCGCTCTGCGCCAGGCGCCGAAAGTGATTCTTCTCGGCGAAATTCGCGATCGCGAGACGATGGAGATCGCGCTCTCGGCTTCCGAAACCGGCCACCTCGTCCTGAGCACCCTCCATACGATCAACGCCGGCCAGAGCATCAACCGCATCCTCGGCCTCTTCACCAACGACGAAGAAAAACAAATCCGCGAACGCCTGGCCGATACCCTGCGCTACGTCGTAAGCCAGCGCCTGGTCAACAAAGTCGACGGCGGCCGGCTCGTCGTGACCGAGATCATGGGCAGCAGCCTGCGCACCCGTGAGACGCTTCTCTACGGCGAAGGCGAAAACCGCAGCTTCCAGGAAATCATCGAGGCCGGCAGCACCCTGGGCTGGCACAGCTTCGATCAATCGCTCATGCGGGCCTTTGAAGAGGACCTCATCACGGAAGAAAGCGCGATCCTTTTTTGCACCCATAAAAACAAAATGCGCCGCGACCTCGAGATGGCGAAAAAGCTGCGCGGCGTCCTTCCGGAAGAACCCTCAGGTTTGAAGATGGCTTCCCTATAGAAATACGAGCATGAAGACTGAGAATCACGACCACTTGCGCCAGGAACTCCGCCTCGCCCAACTCGAAATCAAGGTGCTGCGCGACCAGCTGCTCAAGTCGACCCAGGAAACGCTGCAAACGCACGCCACAAGCGAGTCTCCCGACACCTCCACGCCGGCCGCGAAATCGGTCATCATCCCGATGCAGCCCCACCCTTCCGTCCCGGCACCGCGCGAGAACAATCCGCAACGAGTGCTCTACATCGAAGACAGCGAACCCAATTTTCGCCTGGTCGAGTGCATCCTGGAGGATCGCCCCGGAACCGAACTCGCCTGGGCCGCGAACGGCCGGCAGGGTCTGGATATGGCGCGGGCCAATCCCCCGCAGCTCGTCCTGCTCGACCTCGACCTGCCCGACCTGCATGGGAGCAAAGTTCTCGAGGAATTGCAGGCGCAACCAGCGACCGCAGAGATTCCGGTCATCGTCATCAGCGCCGATGCCACTCCGAGCCAGATCGAGCGCATGCTCACGGCCGGGGCCCGCAATTACCTGACCAAGCCCTTTGAGATTCGCCGTCTGCTCTGCATGTTTGACGAAGTGTTTCTCCCCGCCTGAACCGACCCCGCCGGAGGCGAAAACTTGATTTGCCCCTAGGGCGGCGTGCGGTGATGCTTCCGCCCTGATGGAGCGGACGCTGACTTCCGCCAAGCTGCGGGCCTCCCTCCGCGGCCGGCAAATTCTCCTCGGCTTCTTCCTCCTCGCTCTCCTCATCGGCGGCATCGCGCTGCGGCAATTCGCCTGGCGAGAGACGACGCACCTGCGCTTTCAGCGCGATATCGTGAACGGCTTTTACTGGGGCAGCCAGACCCTGGCCGAGGGGCGCCGGCTGTCGCCCGAGGCAGAAGGCGATTCCTGGACGACCCTGACGCGCGGCTACTTCGGGCTCTACGACCGCGTACGGGAAAGCGCCTACAAAAATGATTTTCACCTCGATTATCCCCCGCTCCGGCTCCTCGTCATGGCGATCTGGGCCAAGCAGGTGCGGGCGAAATTCCCCGGAGCCGAGGATGGGACGCCGGAATACGTCGAGCCGCTGCTGAAGGTCAACCTGGTCGCCGAGCTGGCTACCGCGCTCGGCGTTTTCCTTCTCGTTAGGCTGGGGGTGCGCCGGGCTTCGGGCGCGACCGATTCTGGCCTCCTGCATCGCCTGCCGGCGGTCGAGCGCGGCTGGGTCTGCGGTTTGCTCGCGGCCAGCGTGGCCTGGCTCGAGCCCTCGCTCATTCTCGACGCCCACGCCTGGCCGCAATGGGACTGCTGGATTCTTCCTTTTTATCTTTTCGCCGCGCTCGCGGCCCTAACGCGGCGCTGGTTTTGGTGCGGCTGCCTGCTCGCGGCTGGTGGAATGCTCAAGGGCCAGCTGCTTTTCGTCGCGCCCTTTTTTATTCTTTGGCCCCTCTGGCAGAAACGCTGGGCCCGCGCCGGACGAGTCCTCGCGGGCTTCGCGGCGACTGTCGCCTTGCTGGTTTCGCCCTGGCTCCTGCAAACGCCACTGGCCTGGGCCGGGGCCGGCGCGGCCGGAATCGGCGTCGCGGCTTTCCTCAGGCACCGGCGTTCGCGCAATGCCTGGGCCTGGGCGGCCGGATTGGCCGGCGTCGCGGCCTTCATTATCGGCGCTTTCGGCGGCGGCAGCTATGCCTGGTTGCAGATCGGGTTTCTCTACGGAAGCGAGCGCTATCCGTATCTCTTCATCAGCTCCTGCTACAACCTCCCGTCACTCCTCTCCTACTGGAATCTCTCGCTCAAAGAGCCCATCTGGTCGCCGCAGGTGGGGTCGCTCCACTTCGTTTTTACCCTGCAATGGATCCTGCGCCTCCTTTACCTGGGCGCCCTCGCTCTCTGTGCCCTGGGCGCCGCCCGGCAGGCCCGCGCGCGCGACGCACGTCTCCTCATCGCCCTCGTCACGCCTTGGCTGCTCATGTTCGCGCTCCTCGCGCAAATGCATGAACGCTACCTTCTCTGGGGCGCGGTCCTGAGCGCCGTCGCGCTCGGCGTCAACCTGCGCCTGACCGTGGTGCACTTCCTTTTTTCCATCATGAGCGCGACCATGATCACGCAGGTGCTCCTGATGGATAAAAAGCTCGGGCCGACTCTTTCCACGATCGATTTCCTGGAACGGATGCGGCCCCTCGCTTCCGGCCTCCTCTTGGGTTGCGTGGCGATCTATTTCCGCGAAGCCCTCTCCCGGCGCGTCCCGCAATTCCGCGCTCCGCGCAAAGTGGAGGAGGCGCAGCCGGCGGCGCCG
>JALYQE010000268.1 GCA_030855965.1 Verrucomicrobiota bacterium
TTACCACGAGCCCGGTGGGATGGGTGCCCACGGATTCGATATGGAAGAAGTCAGCCGCCACCGGTTCCCGGGCGGCCTTCGGTTCCATGATCATGAGCTTGCCAGCGTGCGCGCGCTGGTAGAGGGCGGCCGGAGTGGGCGCGGCCCGGACGAAGGGAGCCGGGGTGGGGTTGCCGGGTTCTGGCTTCGATAGGATATTCATGGTGTAACATACGAGTGCGCGGCGGCAGATGACAGCGGTGTTTGCCCGCACGGTAGTGTGTGAAGGCAACCGGCAGCCTCTCGGGAGCGTAAAATTCAGGGATGAACAATAAATTTCTCAGCATGAGCAGCCTCCTCGCGCTTGCGGCCATTCTCCCCCTGGCCGCGTGCGCGCAGGACGGCGGGAAAAAAGCGAAGGAAGTGGAAGTGAATTGTCCGGCGGGGATTAATCATGCTGCCTGGGATCGGCTGCTGAAGAAATATGTCGATGCCCGCGGCCTGGTGAACTACGGCGGCTGGAAGAACAACCCGCAGGACCGGAAAGCGCTCGACGATTATCTGAAGCAGTTCGCCGCGAAAGCGGACAAGCCCGCGGCGGGAAACGAAAAAGCCGCTTCGCTCGTGAACGCCTACAACGCGATCACGATCACGACGATCCTGAACGCCTATCCAGTCGAGAGCATTCACAAAACGGACAAGCCGTTCGCAACCAAGTCGTGGAAAATTGGCGGCGCGAACATTTCCCTGAACGACATCGAGCACGGCACGCTGCGTCCGATGTTGAAGTATCGCGCGCACAGCGTCCTGGTGTGCGCGGCGCGGAGTTGCCCACCGCTCCAGCGCGAGGCCTACGCGACCGGCTCGTTTGCGGAGCAGAACGCGAAGGCTTACCGCGCCTGGCTCGGCCGCGAGGATCTGAACAAGTTCATGCCGCAGAAAAACAAGGCCGAGATCTCGGAGATCTTTAAATGGTTCAAAGGCGATTTCCAGGGACCGGACAGTGTCCCGAAAGTTTTGGCGAAATATGGCCCGCCCGCGGCGCAGCAGCTCACAGCCGACGGGAAGCAATTCGAGACCTCTTATCTTTCCTATAACTGGGGCCTGAACGACCAGGGCGAACACGGCCGTCATTACAGCAAGATCAATCTGCTCTTCGATAACATCTTCTAGGAAGAGCCGTCGCGCAGATTTCCGATGGTGAAAGCCACCGCTCGGCTTGCATGACCCCGGCGATCTCGTAGTTTCTGAGCCGCTCGAAAAGCCGGCGTGGCGGAACTGGCAGACGCGCCAGACTCAAAATCTGGTACTCGCAAGGGTGTGTGGGTTCGATCCCCTCCGCCGGCACTCTCCCGCTCCACTTTAATCCTGCTCTTGCTCCTGCTCCCTTCGGTTTGGTGTTAGGGAAAGATTAGGAGCAAGAGCAGGAGCAGGAGTCGGAAGAAAGAAAAACCCCCGCTAATCATGCTCACCGTTTCACAAGTCACCAAATCGTTCGCCGGGCGCGTCCTCTTCGAGGATGTCTCGCTCCAGGTGAACCGTGGCGATCGTGTCGGATTGGTCGTGAGGGGAAAAGGGGTCGATGCTTGAACTTTGAGACTTTGCTCGGCAGGTGCGGCGCAGGCGATTTCATTTCGTGTGGGGCTTTCTCAAAATTCAAGCATCAACCCGAGCATCGACCCCTTAGTTTTTCCGAATAATTCCAGAAAAAACCCTTGTTAGGTGACCTCAGATGTATGGTTGGGCGTCATTTGGTGCGCTTGGAAAGTTCGCGATGGGCCTCGTCCATAATCTCTTTCGAGGCGTAATCGGGTCTTCCGGGACGCCTCCGAATGGGACTGAATACCTCTAGCTTGCCTTTTAAAGAGAGGAGCTTCTGAATGGCACTCTCACTCAAGCCCAGTGTCTCGCGGAACATAATCTCGCATCCGTGCTCCAAAGGATCGTGGATCACGTCGAGGTTGTTCAAGCCCCGAAATCGGATGGTCACTCTCTTCCCGTGCGTGTTCACGTAACTTTGATTTGCCTGCTTGCCAATCTTGATGGCGCGTTTGTAGGCGTCTTCGGGGGAGGCAGCCTCAACGATAACATAATTGATGTGAACGACATTCCGCTTCGCGCCTTCGACTTGGATCTCTTCGACGAGGTTCGCGAGAAACCAATGAGCATCATCAGGAACGTATGCCATAGAGAGAACGTGGAATGTCGCCTAACGAGAATTAGGCCGATAATTTCCATCTAACACGACCGGGCCTGGCTGCGCGGAAAAAGAGGAACCGAGAGTCACGAGCGCGTTTCTAGAAGGTTTGCGGAGGCGGGACAAGCCGGAAATTCCAGCGGGCGGCCCGCTCCCAGAAGCCGACCGCCCCCCGTTAGCGGCAGGGAACCAGCCTGCCCCGCAAATTCCTCACGGCACCGTGCCGTTCCCCGGCGCGCTCGGGCCGCTCTCGCCCCCGCTGTGATTGCGCGCCTGCACCGTCACCCGGATCGCCGTCCCCGCCGGCAACCCGCCGAAGGTGTGCTCGCTTTCCTCCACGATCTCCGATTGCAACTGGCTCGGCGGATTCGCCGTCGTCGAAATCGTCACCCGGTAGCTCGAGGCCCGGCGCGCATCGTCCCAATCGACGAAGACCATCCCCGCCGCCCCGCCCGTCACGACCACATTCTCCGGCACCTCCGGCGTTTCCGGGTCGCTCGGTTTATCGAACCCGAAGGCGTACCAGAGATCGTTGTCGTCATCGATCAGCAGATCGAGTTCCTCACGCAGGGCGCTCAGGCGCGCCCGGCCCCGCCGGATGCCATC
>JALYQE010000289.1 GCA_030855965.1 Verrucomicrobiota bacterium
CAGGCCACGCAGGATGAGTGACCCTCAGTCAAGTTTCTCTGCCGGGTCGAATTGCCCGGAAACTCGCGCGCGCCGCCTTTGTCGCCTGCGACCGGAGAGCCGTCTGCAAACTCGTTAGGCAGGAAGCGCCCCCTTCTCCCCGAAGAAAAAAGCTGTTCACGGGCGCACTTCTGTCGAACCGTTCTTCGCTATGGACGCACCTGATCTCGCCGCCGTGACCAACTGGTTTCACATCACTCTCAACCCGTGGAAGTTTGTCGGCCTCGCCGGCAGCCTCATCTTCGGCCTGCGCTTCGTCATTCAATGGGTCGCCTCGGAGCGGGCGAAGAAGAGCGTCATCCCGATCGGCTTCTGGGAATGCAGCGCGCTCGGCTCGCTCCTGACTTTGAGCTACTTCGCGATTTACCGCCAAGACTCGGTCGGCATCCTGCAAACCGCCTTGCCCCTCCCGATCTATCTGCGCAATTTATACTTCCGTTGGACGCATCACCATGCGCAACATCCGGGGAACGAACCGCGCCCACCGGAATAGGCGGAGCGCCCGTCCCCGGGGGAGATTGATTATGCCTACCGACGTCATTTATCTCGATAACAACTCCAGCACCCGGGTCGATCCCGAGGTCCTGGAGGAAATGATGCCGTTCCTCACCACGCAATACGGCAATCCCTCCGGTTCGCATCGTTTTGGGGCGCAGGTGAAGGAGGCGATCGATCTCGCGCACGAACGTGTGGCCGCGCTCCTCGGTTGCGAGCCTAACGAGATCGTTTTCACCAGCGGCGGCACGGAATCGGATAACACCGCGCTCCATTCCGCTCTCCAGATGTCACCCGAGCGGCGTCACATCGTGACCACGGCGGTCGAGCACAACGCCGTCCTCAATTATTGCGAAGCGCTCGTTAGGCGTGGCTGCGCGGCGACGATCGTCCCGGTCGACGAACACGGGCATCTCGACCTCGCGGAATTGGAGCGGGCCATTCGCCCCGAGACCGCGGTTGTCTCCGTCATGTGGGCGAACAACGAGACCGGGGTGATCTATCCGCTCGAGGAAATCGCCGCGCTTTGCCGGAGCAAAGGCGTTTTCTTTCACACCGATGCCGTCCAGGCGGTCGGGAAAATGCCGATCGACCTGAAGGAGTTGCCCGTTCATTTCCTCTCCCTCTCCGGCCACAAGCTCCATGCCGCGAAAGGTGTCGGCGCGCTCTACGTCAACCGCAAGGCGCGCTTCAAGCCGCTCCTCGTCGGTGGCCCGCAGGAGGGCGGGCGGCGGGCCGGGACGGACAATGTCCCTTCCATCGTCGGCCTCGGGAAAGCGGCCGAGATGGCGCACAGCACGATCGCGGAAGAGAACACCCGGGTTCGTGCCCTACGCGATCGTTTTGAAAAAACACTCCGGGCCGAGCTCGACCAGGTCGAGATCAACGGCGATCCGGCCGGGCGATTGCCGAACACTTCCAACCTCGCTTTTCTCGGCGTCGACGCTCAGGCCATCCTCCTCAAGCTCGACCAGGAAGGCGTCTGTTGTTCGTTAGGCTCGTCCTGCACCACGGGCGCGGTCCAGCCCTCGCATGTCCTGCGCGCGATGCACCTCTCGAATGAGCACGCCCGGAGCAGCCTGCGGTTTTCCTTCGGCCGCTACAACACCGAGGCCGAGCTCGACCGGGTGCTCGAGATCATCCCGCGCCTGGTGCGCAAGTTGCGCCGGCTCTCCGCCGCCCCGGCCTGAGTTCTTCTGCCAGCTGAGGGTGAAGAGGCTGGCCCGAAAGGCGCGGTTCACCGCTTCAAAATCGGCTTTCCGCGCGCACCACCCGGAAACGCAATTGCGTGTCCGGCAGGTTGGCGAAAAGGACGCTGAGCGCGTAGTCCTGACTGTAAAAGGTGTAGGAAACCGTCACCGCGTAAGTTTCCTGCTGGTTGATCCGGAGCGGGCTCTTCTCCTCCGCCATCAGGGTGACGTCTTTGGATTCGTTAGGCACGGAAGCCAGGACCTGGCTGGCCAATTTTGCGGTCGTGGCGGCATCCAGGACCTGCGGCTCCGACAACGGCACCTGTTCCATCGACGCCTGAGCCTGCGAAACCCCGGCGGGCGTCAATTTCAATGACTGCGCGTCGCCCGTCACGGTCCAGCCCCGCGGCTGCTCGTAGGAAATCGTGCGCCCGTCTTGATGAAAGAGGAGTTGTTTGAAGACGATCCCCTCCAGCGTCCGCTCGCCGCTGACCGGGGTAAAATCCCAGCTCGGGCGGTCGAGAGAAGGGCCAGGAATAGAATTGCCGGGTAAAATCGCATTGCAGGACTCGTTAGGCTGGCCGCATAGCCCGAAAAAGCAGGAGATGTGCCGCCTCGCGCCTTATTGCCGGGCGAGCGACGCTTTGGCTTTGGCGACGAGCTCCTCTTCTTCCGGGAGCAATTTCGCCTGTTCCGCCAAGCCGAAATACTCCGTCGCGGCGTCGTTCTGGCCCGCCGCCGCGAGGAGCACGGCGTAGTAGGCCGCGACCGAAGGTTCGCGCAGCTGCTCCGGGGTCAGCTTGTTCATGAGCTTGAGCCCGCCCTTCACATCGCCCGATTGGAAAAGGGCGAAGGCGTAAGTGGAGGCGTAGGCCGCTTCGTGCGGATGCGCCTCGTGCAAATCGCGCGCCATCCCGCGGGCGCGGAAAGTCTCGGCCTTCAGCAGGAGCGAAATTTGCGCGAAATTATTCCGCACCGCCGGATCCTCCGGCATCACCGCGACCAGCCGCGAGAGCGCACGATAGAGCCCGGTCGTGTCGCGCTGTTCCGCATAATAACGGTAGAGCAACTGGAGCGCGTCGCGCTGCGCGTCGCGATTTTCCGCCAGCATCCAGAGCACCGCGGTCGCTTTCTCCGGCCAGTTCCATTGGAAGGCAATGGTCTGCAGGAGATTGAGCCGGGCCGGATCGTTTTTGGCCGCGGCCACCGCCGCGCCCCAGTTTTTCTCGAACCCAATATCGTCGCCGGTCTCGCGCGCGGCCTTGGCCAGGAGGGCGCGCCGGACCGGTTCGCCCCGTTCCCACGAGCCGCCCTGCAACATCGCCTGGAGCGCGGTCCAATCGCGCAGCCGCACGTAAGCATCGGCCAGCGCGAAACGGAGTGGGACGCTTCCGAGCATTTCCGGCCGCAGCCGCTTGCTCCAATCGATCGCGAGTAGGGCCAGTTCATGGCTGTTCATCCAGTTGATCAACCGCACCGCCTTGTCCGCTGATTCCGCCGACTCCGCCTGGAGCCGGGTGAGCGCGGCCGTGAAAGCCGGGTCTTTCAGTCCGCGGAGAATGTTGAGCGCGAGCAGGCGGTCGGCGAAGGTCGCTTCCGCAAAGGCGTCGAGTTCCTTCGCCAGCTCGAGGCTGGCGTTATCGTTCCGCCGGGCCACGGCGTCGTTGACCAGGATGTGGAGGGCGATGAGTTTTAACTCCGGGACGTTCTTAAGTTTTTCGGCGCGGGCGAGGCCGGCCTCGCGCTTGACCGCGTCGTCGGAACGGATCTGGAATTCGGCCAGCTCGAGGTCGCGCCGCGGTTCGTTAGGGGCAAGCCGCACCGCGACCTCGAGATGCTGTTCCGCCGCCGCGAAATCTTTTTTCGTCAGGGCAAGATGCGCCGCGGCGGTGTGATAGGCGGCTTCGTTTTGCTGCGCCGCCGGCGTCTGCGCCAGCGCCTCGGCTGCGATCGCCGGCTGCTTGAAACGCAGCGCGCATTCCACCAGCGCGACCCGGTCGGAGAGCGATTCGGGCACGAACGCGATCACCCGGCGCCGCCAATCGAGCGCTTCCGGCGCGTTTTGTTTTTCGGCGATCGCCGCCAGGGTGCGGCAGGCATCGGCGCTTTTAGGATCGACCGCATAGGCGCGCTGCGCCGCCATCGAGGCCCAGCGCAGATCGTTTTTGTCGAAGGCGACATGGGCCTGCCGCATCAGCTTGTTCTCCTGCCAGCGCACGTAGCCACGACGCCCGCCCCAGGAAATCGCCACCAGCAGGCAGAGCGCCCCGATGATGATCAGCCAGAGCCGGATGTAGGTTTTTTCGGTCCGCTCCTGTAGGAACTCGCGGTCGGAATCGGGAGTGTGCGCCATGGTTCAATGTCGGCACACCCGGCCGCCAGAGGTGGCGGAGAGGCGCACAAACTGCTAGGAAATTAGCATGTCCCATTCCATCGCGGTAGCGCCGGCGCGGGAGGAAAAGGTGCGCGCTGCTGGAATGGTCTGGCGCTGGCGCCTCGCCTTCACCGCGATCGCGTTTCTCTTTCTCTGGCTCGAGATCATTCTCCAGCTCCAGAGCGAATGGTCGCTCAATCCCCAGTACGGCTACGGCTGGACGGTCCCGCTTCTGGCCGCCTGGCTCTTTTATCAACGCTGGCTCGAACGGCCCGCACCCGCCCCGACAGGTCAGCCCGGCCTAACGATCACTCTGGCGCTGCTCGCCGCCGCGGTTCTTCTCCCCGCGCGCCTGGTCGCGGTCGCAAACCCGGACTGGCGTTTCCTCAGCTGGACGATGGCGGTGGCGGCGGTCGTCATCACGCTTGGCGCAATCCACCTCGCCGGCGGCTGGCCCTGGACGCGCCACTTTGCTTTTCCGGTTTTGTTTTTTCTCGTTGCCGTCCCCTGGCCGGTGCAGCTCGAGCAATTGGTCGTGCAATCGCTCATGCGCGCCGATACCGCGATCACGATCCAGATTTTGAATTTCATCGGCACGGTCGCGGTGCAGCACGGCAACGTCATTGAACTCAGCACCGGTCAGGTCGGGATCGACGACGCCTGCACCGGCGTGCGCTCGCTCCAGGCCACGTTCATGGTCGCGCTTTTTCTCGGCGAATTTTATCGGATGCGGTTCGGGCGCCGCGTCCTGCTCGTCGTGGCCGGCCTCGTCATCGCCTTTGTCTGCAACATCGGGCGCACGCTGATCCTTTGCGAAGTGGCGGCGACCTCCGGCGTCGACGCCATTCATCGCTGGCACGATCCGGCCGGGTTCACCATCCTGGGGATCTGCCTTTTTGCGCTTTGGGGATTGAGCCTTTGGCTGAAACCCGGCTTTGTTTTGGAAAACAAGCCCGCGGTTCCGGCTGCGCAACGCGCCGGGCGCGTGTGGCTGCCGGTCGCGCTCATTCTCTGGCTGGGCCTGGCCGAGTTCGCGACCGCACTTTGGTACTCCGGTCCCTCGCAAAACGTCAGCAGCGCGCCCTGGAGCGTAACCTGGCCGGAGAGCGAACCGGATTTTCGCCGCGAGCCGATCCCGGAAATGGTCGAGACCCTCCTGCGTTACAACGAAGGCGGGGCTGCGACCTGGCGCTCGGCCGACGACCGCCGCTGGATGATGTATTCCTTCCGCTGGCTCCCCGGCCGGACCGCCGCGCTCTTTGTCAAAAATCATCGGCCCGATATTTGCCTCCCGGCCAGCGGCCTAACGATGGAGCAACAGAGCGGCGTCCACCTGGTCGCGGTCAACGGCGCGAAGTTGCCGATTCGCTCCTATCGTTTCGATGATAACGGCCGGCCGCTCCACATTTACTATTGTTATTGGGACGGCCGTTCGTCCTACGTCGACGACGCCGCGGCGGCCTCGGAGGATTGGACCGCGCGCGGCCGTCTCCAGGCCGCGTGGCAGGGCAAGCGCGAGCTCGGCGCGCGCATGCTTGAGCTCGCGGTCTGGGGGCATGAAGACGATGCGGAAGCCCGGGCGGCGTTGGAACGGGAGCTGGCGAAGATCGTTCGGTAGAAGAGTTTACAGGTTCATCTGAACATACGGTTTGCGCTTTCGTCCGCCAGAAACGATGGTCTTCGGTGGCCTCCACCAACGGGAAAAAACCCTGCGTCACTGCGCCCGCCGACGCGGACTGCATTGAGATTCGCGGGGCGCGCCAGAACAATCTCAAGGGCTTCGATCTCGATCTGCCGTTGGGCGAATTAACCGTCGTCACCGGCCCGAGCGGGAGCGGCAAATCGAGCCTCGCCTTCGACACCATCTACGCGGAAGGCCAGCGCCGTTACGTCGAAACTTTCAGTCCATACACCCGGCAATTCCTCGACCGGATGGACAAGCCGCGGGTCGACGAAATCCGCGGGATCCCGCCGGCGATTGCGATCGAGCAATCGAACCCGGTCAAAAGTTCGCGCTCCACCGTCGGGACGATGACGGAGATCAACGACTACCTAAAGCTGCTTCTGCCGCGGGTGGCGCGGGCTTTTTGTCCAAACTGCACCCGCGAGATACGGCCCGAGACGGCGAAGTCGATCTCGGATGAAATCCAGGCGCAGAGCGCGGGAAGAAGCGGGCTCATCACTTTCTGGGTGGCAGTGCCGGCGAAGACCGAGGCGAAAGATTTCTTCGCCTTCCTCCAGCAGCAGGGCTACCTCCGCGTCTGGCTCGGCGGCGAAGTCGTTAGGGCGGATGGCGAGCACAAAAAGCTCCGGCTCGGCGCACGCGTCCAGGTCATCCAGGATCGGATCACGATCAACGACGACAACCGCGCCCGGTTCGTCGAGTCGATCGAGACCGCGCTCCGTTTCGGAAAGGACCGGATTAATTTCATCGATCTCGAGACAAAGGAGGAACATCCCTTTTCCACTGGCTGGCATTGCGCGCATTGCGATCTCGACATTCGCCCGCCCACGCCCGGGCTTTTTAGTTTCAACAATCCGTTAGGCGCGTGCCCGGAATGCCGCGGCTTCGGCCGCACCATCGCGATCGATCTCCATCGCGCCATTCCCGATCGCGCGCTCTCCATCGCGCAGGGCGCGGTCCGGGTTTTTCGTGGGGAAGAGATGGGCGAATCGCAGAAGGATCTACTCCGGGCCTGTGCTCGGGAAGAGATCGATGTCCATCTGCCTTTTGAGGAACTGCCGAAGCACGACCAGGACTTCGTCATCAACGGCGAGAAGGGCGCGGCCGAATACAGCGAGGAAGATTATGAGAGCGATCGTTGGTACGGTGTCCGCGGATTTTTCAAATGGCTCGAGAGCAAGACCTACAAAATGCACGTCCGCGTTTTGCTCAGCCGTTACCGCGCTTACACCAGTTGTCCGGGTTGCCAGGGCGGCCGCTTCCAGCCGGAGACGCTGAACTACCGCCTCGTCACGGGCGATGACGTCGCCTTCACCCTGCCGGAATTTGCCGCGCTCCCGATCACGCAAGCGCGCGAATTTCTGACCAGCCTGACTCTTCCGCCTAACGACTCCGCCGCCGTCATGTTGCGAAGCGAGATCGTGGCCCGGTTGCGTTATCTGTGCGAGGTCGGGGTCGGTTATCTCACCCTCGACCGCTCGACCCGGACGCTGAGCGGCGGCGAAGTCCAGCGGGTGAACCTCACGACCTGTCTTGGGGCGTCGCTCGTTAACACCCTCTTCGTCATGGACGAGCCGAGCGTCGGTCTGCATCCGCGCGATGTCGGCCGGCTCGTTCGGGTGATGCACGACCTGCGCGACAAGGGCAACACCCTGCTCGTGGTCGAGCACGAGGAAGCAATCATCCGCGCGGCCGATAATTTGATCGATATCGGGCCCGGTCGCGGCGAAGGCGGCGGGGAGCTGGTCTACAGCGGGACGCGGGAAGAGTTCCTCTCGAACTCGCGCGCGCTATCGTCGCTGACCCGCGATTATCTGACCGGGAAAAAATCCATTCCGCTGCCGAAAAAGCGCCGCACTTCTTCGGCGGCGCTAAAGATCAAGGCCGCGAGCGAGCATAATCTGAAGAACATCGACGTCGAGATTCCGTTAGGCGTTTTCACCTGCGTGACTGGTGTTTCCGGCTCGGGGAAGTCGACCCTCATCCACGAAGTCCTCTACCAAAATCTGCTCCGCGCCCGCGGCTCCGGCAGTGAGGAAGCCGGCGCCTGCAAGAGTGTGACCGGCGCCCATCGGGTGGGAGAGATTGTGATGGTCGACCAGGCGCAGCTTTCGCGCACCCCGCGCTCGACGCCGATTCTGTATCTCGGGATTTACGACCGGGTGCGCGAGCTCTTCGCGGGCTTGCCCGTGGCGATGGCGCAGGGCCTGACCGCGAGCGCATTTTCCTTCAACTCCGGGAGCGGTCGTTGCGAGCGTTGCGGGGGGACGGGTTTCGAGAAAATCGAGATGCAGTTCCTGAGCGATCTCTATGTCCGTTGCGCGGAATGCGAAGGCCGCCGTTTTCAGCCCCACGTCCTGAAAGTGAAACTGGAAGGACGCTCGATCCACCAAGTGCTCGAGCTCACGGTGAGCGAGGCGATCAAGTTTTTCACCGCTCTCGGGGAAGCCGGCACGCTCGCCCGGCCTTTGCTCGTCCTCGAGGAAGTGGGTCTCGGTTACCTCCGGCTCGGGCAGCCGCTGAACACGCTTTCCGGCGGTGAATCGCAGCGCCTCAAGCTCGTTAGGCACCTGACCGATGGGGGCAAGCGCCCGGGCAAAAACGGCGATCTCTTCATCTTCGACGAACCGACCACCGGGCTGCATTTCGACGACATCGCCCTGCTCGTTAGGCTGTTTCAGCGCCTGGTCGAGGCGGGAAATTCGATTGTCGTGATCGAGCACAATCTCGAGGTGATGAAGTGCGCTGATTGGATCGTCGACCTGGGCCCGGAAGGCGGCGAGGAAGGCGGACGTGTGGTCGCGAGCGGCACGCCCGAAGACATCGCCAAGGCGGCCGATTCCCACACTGGTCGTTACCTGCGCGAGCTGCTTTCTCCGGGGAGCACGGGCAGCCTGCCCGTCGTTCGCGGGAGCCTCCCGCGAACCGAGAACGGTCGCTACGATCCCGAAGATAACGAACTCGCCCTGCGCGCCGCCGAAGAGCCGCCGGGCTATCAGCCCGGCGGAACGGGGTGGCACCCCGTGCTCCCCGGAAGTGCCGCCGCGCGCGAGCGCGCTATCGCCATCCACGGTGCGCGCGAGCACAACCTCAAGAACATCTCGCTCGTCATCCCGCGCGAAAAGATGGTCGTCATCACGGGCCTGAGCGGCTCGGGCAAATCGACCATCGCGTTCGACCTGCTCTTCGCCGAAGGCCAGCGCCGTTTCCTCGACAGCATGTCGCCCTACGCGCGGCAATTCGTCGAGCAACTCGAGAAACCGGATGTCGACCTGATCGAAGGCCTCCCGCCGACGGTCGCGATCGAGCAGCGCGTCACCCGCGGCGGCGGGAAATCGACCGTCGCCACGGTCACGGAAGTTTATCATTTTCTCCGGCTCCTTTTTGCCAAGACCGGGACGCAATTTTGCCCCGACTGCGATCTGCCGGTCGAAACCCAGAGCCTTGCCGCGATCGTTAGGCTGGTCGAAACTGCGGCGCGGCGCGGGCCGCTCAAGGTCCTCGCGCCGCTGGTCAAAGCGCGCAAGGGATTCCACACCGAAGTCGCGCGCTGGGCCGAGCGGCAGGGCTTCGACACGCTCTATGTCGATCGCCAGCTCATCCCGGTCGCGCAATTCCGCAAACTCGAACGCTTCAAGGAACACACCATCGACGCCGTCGTCGGGATGATCGACGCCAGGCGCATCCTGAAGGCGCGCAACCTCGTCCAGCGCGCGCTCGAGATCGGCCGCGGCACGGCGCATCTGCTCGACGCCAAACACCGTCTCACGGTCGTGAGCACGGAGATGAGCTGCCCCGGTTGCGGGCGCGCTTTCGAGGAACTCGATCCGCGTTTGTTTTCCTTTAACTCGCCCCACGGCTGGTGCGAGACCTGCGCTGGTTTCGGCGAAATCTGGAACGAGAAACTGCAGAAGAACGAGGAAGAGACCGGCGAGTCGATGCTCGAGAACGAGCTCAAGGCTGAGCGGCAATTTGAATTGGTCGAGGAGGAAGAAGCGGTGCCGTGTCCCGATTGCCACGGCTCACGCCTAAACCCGGTAGCGCGGCACGTGCGTTTGCAGGGCAAAACGATCGACGAATTCGCCGCCCGCTCGGCCGGCGAAGCGCTCTCGTTAGTCGGCAAGCTGCGTTTTCGCGGCACGCAGAAAGTAATCGCGGCCGATCTCGTGCCGGAGATCGAGCAGCGGCTCCGCTTCATGGAAAACGTCGGGCTCGGGTATCTCGCGCTCGGGCGTTCCGCCAAGACCCTGAGCGGCGGCGAGTCGCAGCGCATCCGGCTCGCGGCCCAGCTCGGCTCGAATCTGCGCGGCGTGCTTTACGTTCTCGACGAACCAACCATCGGTCTGCATTCGCGGGACAACGTCCGGCTCCTCGAGACCCTGACCGCGCTGCGCGAAAAAGGAAATTCGCTGGTCATCGTCGAGCACGACGAGGAAACGATGCGCCAGGCCGATCACATCATCGATCTCGGCCCGGGCGCAGGCGTGCACGGCGGCGAAGTCGTGGCTTCCGGTTCGTTAGGCGAGATCAAGCAGGTGGCGGCGTCGGAAACCGGACGCTGCCTGCGTGAGCCGCTCTGTCATCCGGTGCGCAAGTCGCGCCGTTCGTTAGGCGAGGTCGAGCAGTGGTTGGAGATCCGCGGCGCGCGTGCCAATAATCTGAAGAACATTGACGCCCGTTTCCCGATCGGCCGGCTCACCGTCATCACCGGCATTTCCGGTTCCGGCAAATCGACTCTCATGCGCTCCGTCCTGCTCCCCGCAGTGCAGGAAGGTCTCGATCGCAAACGCGGCGCCCCGGCGAACGTGAGCGGGATCGAAGCGCTCGAGGCGATCTACGAAGTGGATCAATCGCCGATCGGGAAGACCTCGCGCTCGACCCCGGCGACCTACATCAAGGTCTTCGACGAAATCCGGAGTCTCTTCGCGCAGCTGCCGGTCTCGCGGGTGCGCGGCTACACCTCGAGCCGGTTTTCTTTCAATACCGAAGGCGGCCGTTGTGAAACCTGCAGCGGCCAGGGCGTGCTCAAGCTGGAGATGAGTTTCCTCCCGAGCAGCTATGTGCCGTGCGAAGATTGCGGCGGTCAACGCTACAACGCGCAGACCCTCGAAGTGCTCTACCACGAGCGCAGCATCGGGGACGTGATGAAGATGACGATCGCGCAGGCCGCGGAATTTTTTGCCGCCAACCAGAAGATCGTGCGTCCGCTTTCCTTGCTCGTTGAAACTGGCCTGGGCTACCTCCAACTCGGGCAGCCGAGCCCGACTCTGAGTGGCGGCGAAGCGCAGCGGCTGAAGCTGGCGACGAAACTGACCCGCGGCGTCAGCCGCGCCACGAACGAACGCCTGCGCAAGATGCGGACGCCGAAGTCGACCCTTTATTTGCTCGAGGAACCGACCATCGGATTGCACATGGCGGACGTGGAATTGCTCCTCAACGTCATCCACCGCCTGGTCGACGACGGCAACACCGTGA
>JALYQE010000297.1 GCA_030855965.1 Verrucomicrobiota bacterium
CAAGTCTGAAAAATGGTGCGCGATACAGGGTTCGAACCTGTGACCCCTACCGTGTCAAGGTAGTGCTCTACCACTGAGCTAACCGCGCCGGGTGCAGGCGTGATAAGTGAATAGTGATCGGGGATCAGTCAAGGGCCGAACGCAGAAAGATGGACCGGCTCCACCCGCGGCGAACCGGCTTGGTCCACCACCCTGATTCCCCAATCCGCTCAGGCCGCGAGCTTGCTCGCTTCTTTATGACCCAGAATGCGAACCGTCTGCTTGATCTGATCCACCTTCAGCGGCTTTTTCAACACCGTTACCGGCCCCTTTGTTAGAATGCGGTTGAGCATGCTGCTGTCGGGATAGCCCGTGATCACAACGATCGGTAATTCCGGGTCGATTTCCTTGGCCGCATCGTAGACGTCGTCGGCCGGGCCGTCGGGCAGTTTGAGATCGAGAAAGAGAAGATCGAAATGCTGCTTTTCCAGCGCGGCGATCGCGTCTTTCACGGTCCCAACGACCACCCGGCTGAAGCCGATCTTCTTCAGGAACACTTTGAACAAATTCTGCAAGCTCACATCATCGTCGACCACCAGCACCGTCGGCTGGCCGGAGCGATCTTCTTTCAGGACGTCTTTATCGAGCGAATCCTTTTTGATCCTCCACCGCCCACCAATCTGGATCGCGGGCAACTGGCCCCGCTGCACGAGATAATAGACAGTCGGCAAAGGGATCCGGAGGTATTTCGCCGTCTCCTTGACTGTCAGTAGGTTGTGCATGGTGGGGAGATTGAGAAGTTTAGGCATCGGTGGCAATACTTAATTGCCAGAGACGAGCATTATAAATTTTAGAAAAGGTGTCAATCGCCGAATTCCGCCCCGCTCCCGGAGTTTTCGCAGGACTCGGCGCCGGACTCAGCCGAGTCCCGAAGCAATATTCTCCCCTCGGAGAAACCGACTCCACCGCGCCACCGGCCTGCCTCGGCGAGATCGTCGCTGGACAATGGAGGGCCCGGGGTTCACTGTTGCCAACTTTATGAGCGCATTGTTCTTCAAACGGTTTTTGCAAAATCCGTTTCGAATCGCCTCCATCATCCCCAGCTCCAAGGCGCTCGTGGAGCGGGTCGCAAGCAAAATCGATTTCAGCCAGGCCCGCACCATCGCCGAGTATGGCCCAGGCGAAGGGGTCCATTCCCGCGAGTTGGCAAACCGCATGAGCGCCGACTCGCAGTTGTTCCTTTTTGAATTGGATCCCGCTTTCTCGCGCGATCTCGAACGGCAATTCGCCGACGATCCGCGCGTCCACGTCATTAATCGCGACGCGGCCAGCCTCTCCGAGGAGCTCGCGCGCCGCGGGATTGCGCAGTGCGACTACATCCTCTCTGGGATTCCCTTCAGCATTCTCGAGATCAAAAAGAAACGCGCCCTCCTCCAGGATACCTACGACGCCCTTCGGCCCGGCGGCGCTTTCATCATCTACCAGGTGACCAACGAACTGCGCCAGCACGCGACATTTTTCGACCGCGCCGAATCAGAGTACTGCCTGCAAAATATTCCGCCCATGTTCATCACCGTCTTCCAGAAAGCGCAGACGCGGAACGGCCATGCCCGGCCCGCGACCTCACGAATCCCTCTTCAACGGACGGCATGAGCGCCTGCAAGACTCGCGTGGAAAAGGATTCCATGGGCGAGATGTCCGTCCCGGAGTCCGCTCTTTACGGCGCCTCGACCCAGCGGGCGGTGCTGAATTTCCCGGTCAGCGGCTGGCGTTTCTCGCGGCCGTTTATTCGCGCCCTCGGTTTATTGAAATGGGCCGCCGCCCAGGCTAACCACGACCTTGGTTTGCTCGATGCGGAACGCAGCGCGCTCATCGTTCAGGCCGCTGAGGAAGTCGTGGAGGGCAAGCTCGACGAACATTTCCCGCTCGATATTTTCCAGACCGGTTCCGGCACGAGCACAAACACAAACGCGAACGAGGTCATCTCGAATCGCTGCTGTCAGCTCGCCGGCAAACCAATCGGCGCGCGCGAGCCGGTTCACCCTAACGATCACGTCAATATGGGTCAATCGAGCAACGACGTGATCCCGTCCGCCATCCACCTCAGCGCGGCCGAGCAGCTCAGGAATTGTCTCGTCCCGGCGCTCGAGAAACTGGGCGACGCCCTGGCCGCAAAAGCGAGCGAGTTCCATGATGTGATCAAGATCGGGCGCACCCATCTTATGGACGCGACGCCGGTCCGGCTCGGCCAGGAATTTGGCGGCTACGCGCAGCAAGTGCGTTTCGGCAAACGCCGCGCCGAACAGGCCATCGTCGCGATCCACGAGCTGGCACTCGGCGGCACCGCCGTCGGCACCGGGCTCAATCGGCATCTTGAAATGCCGGGCAAAGTCATGCGCCACCTCGAGCAGCGCACCGGCATACCGTTTCGCGAAGCGGCGGATCACTTCGAAGCCCAGGGCGCAAAAGATGGCGTGGTCGAGGCGAGCGGTCATCTCAAGACGATTGCGGTCAGCCTTTTCAAAATCGCGAACGACATCCGCCTCCTGAGCAGCGGTCCGCGCTGCGGCCTGGGCGAGATTCAATTGCCCGCCACTCAGCCCGGCAGCTCGATTATGCCCGGAAAAGTGAACCCGGTGATCTGCGAATCGGTCATGATGGTTTGCACACAGGTAATTGGCGCGGACGCGACCATCACCTGGGCGGGCGCGAACGGGAACCTCGACCTTAACGTCATGATGCCGGTCATGGCGCACAATCTTCTCTGCAGCATCCGCCTCCTCAGCAACGCGGCCGACATGTTTGCCGAGAAATGCATCATTGGCATCGAGGCAAACAAGGAGCGTTGCGAAGAATTGGTCGAGCTCTCGATGGCAATGGTCACCAGTCTCGCGCCGAAGATCGGCTATGATCGGGCGGCGGAGATCGCGAAGGAAAGTGTCAAGACCGGCAAGACGGTCCGCCAAATCAGCCTTGAGCAAAAAGTCCTGCCGGAAGCGGAATTGAAAGCCGCGCTCGATCCCGTTGCCATGACCGAGCCCGGCGGCAAAGGATCCGGCGGCGGCTGATTTCTTTGCGCTTTGTTTGCCTAACGAGTGGCGAGCGGAGCGAAAAGCGCGCAGATTTTCGCATGGTCGCCAACGTCAACAGCCCGAATTTTTCGGGCGGCGCAAACATCGCCATCAAGTGCCCCTACCACACTTACGAGCAAACCGTCGCCTTCTACCGCGACACCCTCGGCCTGCCCGTGATCGAGGAAGAGGCGGAAGGTTGCATCTTCCAGTTCGGCCCGGTTCGGCTCTGGATCGACCGGGTGCCAAACATCAGCCACCCCGATATCTGGCTCGAGCTCGAGACGAACGACACCGAGAGCGCTGCCGCTTATCTCAAGAATCACGGGGTGACGCGCCGCGACGAAGTCGAACAGCTCCGGGAAGATTTCGACGGCTTCTGGATTTCCGATCCGGCCGGGATCATTCACCTCGTCGTCGGGGACGAGGATTGATTCGTTAGGCGATCTCGAAAAGGAGATTGTCGAAGGTCGGCTGGAAAGCGCCGCCCCGGGTCGTCCCGATGGCAAAACGCGGGCTGATCTCGCCCTGCGCCGCGCAAAAAATCTCGATATCACTCCGACCGCATTTTTCCAGCTCGGCTCGGACGGTGCCGGCGGCGAGCTCCGGCGAATTGCAATCGCGGCTGAGATGCCCGAGCACGACCCGCCCGATTTTCCCGGGCAACAATTGCGCCACGACCGCGGCCGCGGCCGTGTTGGAAAGATGACCGTGCCGCGATTGGATCCGCTGCTTCACCGGCCAGGGGCGGTGCGGATCGGCCTGCAGAAGTTTCTCGTCGTGATTCGTCTCGATCACCAGCGTCTGCACCTGGCGCAATCGCTCGATCGCGAG
>JALYQE010000327.1 GCA_030855965.1 Verrucomicrobiota bacterium
GAAGTCCGGCATCAGGAACGCGCGAGAGTCGAACGATCGGGAAAGGACCGCCAGGCCCGGCGGACCCGGTCGGGTCAGCGAAATCGTTTTCGAAATTCAGTGCAGCCGGGGGGCTCCATCCTTCGGCAGCTCAACGGTAAAGGTCGCGCCCCGGCCAAGCCCCGCGCTCTCCGCGCGAATCCGGCCTCCATGGAGATCGATGATCGCCTTGCTGATCGCGAGCCCGATTCCCAATCCTTCCCGCCGCGCGCCCACCTGTTCAAAGGCATCGAAGATTTTACCCAGGTCCTCGGGCGCGATTCCGGTTCCAGTATCACTCACCGTGATTGCGATCGTTGCCGGCGTCCGGTCCTCGGAGCCAATCACGACGCGCCCGCCGGCGAAGGTAAATTTCGTCGCGTTGCGCAAAAGATTCCAGAAGACTTGCTGTAACCGGGTCGGGTCGCCCCGCACTTCAGCGACGGTGGCGGTCAGTTTTACCTCCATCTCAAGGCCGGCCGGGCAATCCCCTTCCCGCATAATCTCGACCGCATGACGCAGGACCTCGTGCATATCGGTCCTCTGCACATGCAGACGCAACTTCCCGCGCGCGATGCGGGTGAGATCAAGCAAATCGTCGATCAGGCGCGCTTCCAGCTCGACGTTGCGGGCGATCATTTTCAACCCCTCCCGCAAATCTTCCGGGAGATCATGGTCGTGCAACATCCCGCCCGCCCACATCAGCACGGGGGTGAGCGGCGTGCGCAGCTCATGGCTGAGGGTGGCCAGAAAACGGTCCTTGGCAGCGTTCGCCGCTTCCGCCACTTCCTTCTGGCGCTGCAGCTCGGCTTCGATCTGGCGGCGTTCGATGAAGTGTCCGATCTGGCTGCCTAACGAATCGACGAGGAGGAGCAAATCTTCATCCGGTTGGACCGCTTCGCCGCTGAAGAGCTCGATCGCGCCTTTCATTTCCCCCGCGGCCGCGATGGGAAAGGCGAAGGCACCGGCCAGGCCGGCCTCCGCGGCCGCGGCTGCCCGCGTGAAAACGGAATCCGTCTTCACGTCGACCACCCAGGTGGGCTTGCCCGAGTCGATGACGCGGCCGGGCAGATTGTCGTTTCCGGAAAAAACGAACGCGCGCGAAACTTCCGCGAATTTCTCCAAGGCAGGCGCGCCAGTGTGCCAGAGCGAATGACAGCGCAGAGTCCCGTCGTTGATATCGAGCAGCCAAAGCGCGCCATAAATCCAGTTGCCGCTCTGCGCGATCGTTTCGATGACGGGCGGTCCCGCCTCCTCGATGGAACGCGCTTTCGCGAGCAGACTGGCGATGGCGTATTGCGCGTCGCGCCGCCGTTCCGCCCGCACCCGCTCGGTGATATCGCGCAGGTAAGCGGTGAAAACCGGCGCGCCGGCCAGACGAATCGCGGTGATGGCGAGTTCGACCAGCAGGCGGCGCCCGTCGGCATGGAGACCGGTAATCTCGATCCGCCGACCGAGGACCGGGCCTTCGCCCGTCTGGAGATAATGCGCCAGCCCGCGGCGATGCCGTTCGCGCAATTCCGGCGGGATGATGAGCTCGGCCAGCTCGCGGCCGACGGCGTCGGCGCGCGCGTAACCGAAGGTACGCTCGGCCGCCGGGTTCCATTCCCGCACGATGTCGGAGGCATCCATCGTGATGATGCAATCGAGGGCGGATTCGAGGATGGCACGGTTCAATTCCTCGAGACCGCCGGGGGAAACTGCGGACCTGAGATGCTCGCTTGCCACAGTCCTTAAATCGTTTCGCGAGTAGTCTTACGTGGGTCGGCTGGCAAACCTTCTGCATAACCGAAGCGCGGGTCGAGCTTTTCCAGGGCGGCGGCGGCGTAGGCCTGGTCGTCCGGCGCGAGATAATCCTCGAAGCCGCCAATTTTCCCGCGCCGCACCTTGAAGGATTCCGGATCCCGCGCATCGCCCGCGCGCAGGATCTTGGAATCAAATGCGCCCTCGCCTTCCATTTTTTTCATGTGACCGAAATCGGAAAAGCGCAGGGCATGGGCGAGGGCGGATTCGTCCACCGGCTTTTCGCCGAGCAGCTGCAGAACCTCGCGAAAACCCGGCCCGGGATCCTGGCGCAGGGTTTCGTAGCGGAGGAGCAAAAAATCGGGCCGGCCGGACCACTCCGCGAGCCAGCAGTTCATCACTTCGACCATGGAGCGAATCCCAAAGGCCGGGTCGCGGAGCAATTCCGGCGCGCTCTTTTGCTTCAGCTCCGCCGGCGTTTCCTTCGTCCGGCGGGTGAG
>JALYQE010000348.1 GCA_030855965.1 Verrucomicrobiota bacterium
TCCTTGCCGGCGATCCGCCGCAGAACCGTGTCGGCGAAGTAATAAACCTCCTTGTCCGGCGCAAACATGATCTGGGGATGAGCGTCGAGTTGAGCGGAGAGCCAGGTCGTGCCGCACTTCGGCGCGCCGATCCCGATAAAGTCGATTTGCGACATTGGAATGTTCATCTTCTGACGTTGGTCTCGTGCTAGGCGCGCCGCTCCAGGTTCGCCGCGGGCTTTTTCAATTTGCCGGAACTGAGACTCCGCACCGGCGGCAGAATCTCCTTGAACGTCGTCCCGTAAATGTCCCAGACGGTGAGAAACAAGCCGCAAACCAGCGGCCCTATGATAAACCCGATCGGACCGAAAAGAAACAATCCGCCTAACGTTCCGACGAGAATCAGCAGATCGGGCATTTTCGCGTCCTTCCCGACGAGGCGCGGGCGCAGGATGTTATCGACCGTGCCGACGATCGCGGCGCACCAGGCGAGGAGCAAGAGCGCAGAGAGGGTTTTCCCGACGATGAAAAGATAGATCACCGCCGGCACCCAGACGAGAGCCGCGCCGATCCCCGGCACGACCGAGAGCACGGCCATGACCGTGCCCCAGAAGGCGGCGCCATCGAGCCCCGCCGCCCAAAAACCGAGCCCGGCGAGCGCGCCCTGAATGATCCCGATGACGAGCGTGCCCTTGATCGTCGCGCGGGTGACCGAAGTGAGCCTTTCCAGCAGCCGCACCTCGTCTTCGTGATCGAGCGGGATGTAATAGAAAATTTTTTCCAGGATGTCGCGTCCATCGCGCATGAAGAAAAACATCGCGTAAAGCAGGACGAAGAGGTTGAGAAGAAAGGTCGCGGTGCCGGCGGTGATCTGGGTTGCGCCGGCGACCAGAAACGCCCCGGTCGCTTTCGCGACCTTGGCGGCGCCATCCATCATCTGTTCCTGCTGCGGAACGTAGGCCGCGAGCGATGGAAAGCGCTGCACCAGCCAGTCGTGGGCGTTGAATGCGGTGGCCGAGCCCAGATGCTCTTTCACCCACGGGATCGCGTCGTTACTGATCCCGATCGCCTGTTGCACGACCACCCCGATAAATGCGCTGATCGGCCCCGCCACGAGGAAAAAGAGGAGAATGAGCGTAAGCGCGGCGGCGAGCGACTCTCGTCCGCGCATCTGCCGCACCATCCAGCGGTAAAACGGGTGGAACAAGCCGGCGAGCAACGCGCCGAGGAGGAGTGGTTTGAGGAACGGCCAGACGACCGCGAGGAAAAGCACCGTGACGGTGAGGACGAGGAGGAGGACAAACGCGGCGCGGAAATTGATCAAGGTGACGTGGCGGCCTTCCATCCGTGGAGTATCAGCCAGTGAACGGTCAACTTCCAATTATGACCGCGGCGAAAAGGCAAAAAAGACGATTTCACTCAGCGCAACAGGCAGCACAAGATTCCGGCAATCCGCCTTCACCCATGCCACCGCACGACGAGCCCGCGCGCCGGATCGTTTTGCGCATCTCGCCCTCGTAGGGCCGTCGGCTTCTTACATTAATGATCCGTCCGCGAACTACGTCGGCGGTTTCGACCGGCCCGACATCGAAGGGTTACTCGAGATGAAGGATAAAAATTATCTCGGCTGGGCGAGCTTTCTCGCGCCCGCGATCATGAAAAATGCGGATCGCCCGGAGCTGACCGCCGAGCTCGAGCAGGGCTTTTGCTCGACGGATCCGAAAATGGCGCGGCGTTTCGCCCAGGTCACGTTCCTTTCCGATCATCGCGCCGACTTCGCCCGGTTGAGCGTCCCTTCGCTCGTCATGCAATGCTCGGAAGATACGATCGCGCCGATCTCGGCCGGAGAATTTGTCGCCGAACAAGCCTTTGGCAGCACTTTCGTCGGCGAGGGATCGGTCTTCACCATCTCTCTGCCGACCGCCGCAGGCGCCGGTCGAGGGCGTCCCCGCTGTTCGTTAGGCGGGAGAAGCCCGGTTGATCTTTTCTTTTCTAGCGCCCGAGGGTGGCGCGGAGGTGCGGCACGAGGCGTTAGGGTGAGGTTCGCGCGGCCCACCCTTGCTCGCGCTGCAAAATGCGGCAGAGCCGCTCGGTGAATTTCTCCGCGTCCGCGCGCGAGAGATGCGACCATTCGGGCAGGTTCAATCCCTGCAGCTCGGGGTAATCCTCGAAGTGGATCCCGGGAACGCCGGTCTTTGCCAGGAGCGCGTCCCAGGTTTTGGCCCGCGGAAAATCGCGCTCTTCGTATTCGAGATATCGGTCGGCAGCAGGAGGGCGGACGAAGATCACTGCCACGCCGCGCCGGCGGAGCTTCGCCGTGGCGGCGGCCGCGCGGTCGATCTGGGCATTGCCGACGCGTTCGCGATCGGCGGGCGTCTCCATGCCCGGGACCGGCGTATCGAAGCTTTGCGCCCAGACCTCGCGACAAAGGTCGCGATAGGCGGCATCGGTTTCGACCTTACTCCACATGGTCGTGTCACGGTCGGCTCCCTGCAGGCTGAGCTTCCGCACGTCGATGAAAGTTTCGACGCCTTGGCGTCGAATCCACGGCTGCCGGCGCAGCACGGTCATGAGCTTGAAGTCGTCGTCGTAGAAGGCGAAGAATGGCTCGATCAATTTCATCGAAAGCCACTGGCCGCCGCGTTGCGCGAGCGTCTCCTTCTCGTAATACGACAAAACATTTTCGCGGTAGCCGAACCCGGTGAAAAAGATGTCCGGAGCCACGCCGACAAGCAGACGTCCGTTAAACCGCTCATCTTCGGCGAGATCTTCCAGCATCGGCAGCGGGGTAGTGCCCTCGACCGCCAGTTGAATAGGACGTTCCCCCATCGCTCGTTCCCAAACGTGCAGTTGGATGTCGAACAGGACGCGTGACGCGCCAAGGAGAACGGTTCTGTCGCCCTCCACCGCATCGACGCGACGGCGTTGCATGGCCCACGATCCATCGCTGTTGCGATAGGTTGGTGGGGCACCCCACGCGCGCCATGTCAGTTCCCAGGCAAGGAACGCGAGGACGAACATCGGCGCAGCAATCAGCCAGGCGCGGCCTAACTTGATTGTCGGAATCTGCCGTTGGTAGGTCGGCGCCGCATCCGAGGGGCGAAAGCTCGGCGAGGACTCGTTCATGGCGAGGGCGAAGTGAGAGTCCAGCTGAATTCCTGGTGCAGGATGCGGCAGAGCCTCTCCGTGAATTTTTCCGCGTCAGCGCGCGAAAGGTGCGACCACTCCGGCAAAGTCAGGCCCTGCAATTCGGGATAATCCTGAAAATGGATCCCGCGGGCCCCCGTGCGCTGCAACAGCACCTCCCAGGTTTCCGCGCGCGGGAAGCCGCCCTCCTCCGCCGCGAGCCATTCACCCGCGCTCGGCGGCCTGACGAAGATCACCGGGACGCCGCGCGCGCGCAGTTTGGCGACCGCGGCGATCGAGCGTCGGATATGCTCCTCGCGCAGTTTCGCTGGATCCGGCGGCGGGCCGCCCTTCCGCCGCCACTTGATCAACTGGCTCCAGGTCCGCCGGGTCATCTCCTGGTATTGCGGATCGTTTTCCACCTTGCTCCACATCTGGGTGTTGCGATCGAGGCCGTGGATCGACAGCTTTCGCACCTCGGGCGGACTGGGCGCGCCCGCGCGATCGGGCCAGGGTTGGCGCTTGAGCACGGTCATGAGCGCGAAGTCCTCGTCGTAATAGGCGAAGAACGGCTCGACCAGGTGCATCGAGAGCCATTGCCCGGCGCGCTGCGCGAGCGTTTCGCGCTGGAGAAGATCGAGCGCTCCGACGCGCCGGTCGAATCCCATGAAATAGAGCACGGGCGAAACGCCGACGAGCAATCTC
>JALYQE010000351.1 GCA_030855965.1 Verrucomicrobiota bacterium
CGCGAGCAGCATCGCGACGCTGCCGAGAAAGGTGTATAGGAAAAACTTCGTCGCAGCGCGGTCGCGCTTCGGTCCGCCCCAGATCTTGATTAGCAAAAAGCCGGGAATCAAACTCGCCTCGTAAAACAGGAACCAGAGGACAAAATTCTGCGCGCTAAAGGTGCCGTAGAGTGCCGCCTGCATCACGAGCATGAGGGCGCAGAAGGTGCGGCCCGCGCGCTGCGCCAGGAGGGCAAAGGGGAAAACGAGCGAGGTTAAAAGCAGGAGCAGCAGGCTCAAGCCGTCGATCCCGACATGCAGTTCGGCGCCGATGGCAGGAATCCAGGCGTGGCGCGCCACCATCTGCAGGCCGGCGGCGTTCGGATCGAAATCCCGCCAGAGCATGAGGGCGAAGAGCGCAGTGATGAACGTGCTCCCGAGCGCCACCAGCCGGGCGTAATTCCGCGGCGTCACGCTAACAAACAAAGCGCCGAGAACCGGAATGAAAATCAATCCCGCGATCAGGTGAGCCATGCGTAGAAAAGAAGAAGAGCGACGAGGCTGACCGCGAGCACGCCGAGATAAGCCTGGACCTGTCCGGAATGCCGGGCCGAGACCAGCCGGCCCAGGCCGCGCGCGACGCCGGTCGCATCGTTCACCCCGGCGTTAATCGCGTGCTCGTCGATGCCCTTGCTCAGGCTGCCTAACGAGCCGCCCAGCGCCCCGAAAGCGCGGACGAGGCCATCCCAGAAATAACGGTCGAGGGCATCGGAAAGGCGCGCCGCGAGACGCGCGGCAGCGAGGATGGTCCAGTCGTAAAGTTCATCGAGCCACATCCGGTTTGCCAGGAAACGGAAGACTCCCGGCAGCTTCTGCTCGATCGGATCGGTCGCGCCGGCGCGGCGATAAATCAGCACGCCCAGCCCGATCCCGAGCGCCACCAGACCGAGCGATATGAAGAGCATCGGTTGCAAGAGGAGCGAGGCATCGGCGGTCGCGCGTTCACCCGACAAATAGTCATGCAACCACGGCCAGGCCGGCGTCAGCACAACGCTGAACCCGACCGTGCAAATCGCCAGGACAGTCAGCGGCCAGGTCATGACGGCCGGACTCTCGTGCGCACGCTCCGCCGCCGCACGGCGCGAACCGAAGAAGACGAAAATCATCTGCCGCGTCATGTAGAGCGCGGTCAAAACCACCCCACAGAGCATGAGAAAATGCGGCACGCGCGAGACCGGCCAGAGTGAAGTGGCGTGCAGGATTTCCTCCTTCGTCCAGGCGCCGGCGAAGAAGAGCGGCACTCCGCTCAGCGCCATCATTCCGATCGCATAAGTCAGAAACGTCACCGGCATGAGTCCGCGCAAGCCGCCCATTTTCCGGGTGTCCTGCTCCTCGTGGCAGCCGTGAATGATCGAACCGGAACCGAGAAAGAGGAGCGCCTTGAAAAAGCCATGCGCGAGCAGGTGCATGATCCCGGCCGCGACCCCGCCTACGCCTAACGACACCATCATGAGACCGAGCTGCGAGACGGTCGAATAGGCGAGGATGCGCTTGATGTCGGCCTGGGCGAGCGCGATCAGCGCCGCGAGCAGCGCGGTGACGACGCCGACCCAGACCACGACAGTGAGCGAGGTCGTGACTCCATGAATTTCGCCTAACGAAAAGAGGGGGTAGACCCGCGCCACCAGGAAAACGCCGGCCGCGACCATGGTGGCGGCGTGGATGAGCGCGCTGACCGGCGTCGGGCCTTCCATCGCATCGGGCAACCAGACGTGAAGCGGAAACTGCCCCGACTTCCCGACCGCGCCGCAGAAAATGAGAAGCGCGATCAAGGTCGCGGCCGAGCCTAACGAGAGCAAGCCCGCGCTTTCGAGCGCGCCATTGCCGCCATCGTAAAAGAGCAGGGTCCCGCTCCGGCCATAAAGCCAGAGCATTCCGAGAAAAAACCCGATGTCGCCGATGCGCGTGGTGATGAAGGCCTTCTTCGCCGCCGCCGCCGCGCTCGGCTTGTGAATCCAAAAACCAATCAGCAGATAGGACGCGAGGCCGACCAATTCCCAGCAGATGAAAAGCAGAAGCAGGCTGTTCGCCACCACCACGCCGAGCATCGCGGCGGAGAAAAATGAGAGGTAGGCAAAGAAGCGGCCGAAATTTCGATCCGCCGCCATGTAGCCGATGCTGAAAACGAAAATGCACAGGCTAACGAACGTGATCATGATCAGCATCACGGCCGTGAGCGGATCGAGGACAAAGCCGAGGCGAAGCGTTTGTTCGCCGAAGGTGAACCAGGTGAAGTTATGAACCGCGCGGAAACCGGGTGTCTGTAGCGTCGGCGCGAAAGCCGCGAGCGAGAGGAGCAGCGCAACGAACTGCCCCGCAACCGCCAACCCCGCGGCGGTGGAGCGGCGCGTGTGCGAAAGGCAAACGATCGCGAGGGAGGCGACGAGCGGCACCACGGGTACTAACCAGAGATGAGCGACAACCCAGTTACTCATCCTTTGAGCTGATCGATTTGGTCGACGTTAGTGGTGCGGTAGTGCCGGTAAACCGCGATCACGAGCGCGAGGCCGACGGCGGCTTCCGCAGCGGCGATGGCGATCGCGAAAATCGTGATCATCACTCCAGTCGGCGGCGCCGGTTGCGCGCCGAATCGCCAGAAGGCGACGAAATTAATCCCGGCCGCGGCCAGCATCATCTCGATCCCGATGAGGATGAAAATAGCGTGCCGCCGGCTGAGCGCCGCGAGCAGGCCGATGCAGAAAAGCGCGGCCGAGACCATGAGGAACAGTTGGAGCGTCGGGATCATCGAGCAGTGAATTCCCGGACCGGGGAGCGCGTGCGCCTCGCACGCTGGCGATGGCGCCCTCGCCATCGCGGACTTTTTCCCCGTTCGCTTTCCGGCGAGGCGCCGGAAAGAGCGCGCGAGGCGCACGCGCTCCCCAGAGGAAGAGCTCCCAGCCTCATCGTTTCTCCTCCAGCACGAGAACCAAAGCGCCGACCAAGGCGGCGGTCAGGAGGACCCCGATGCATTGCAGCGGCCAGACGTAATCGGTCATGAGCGCGACACCGATTTGCCTGACGTCGAGCGCGGCGATCGGCGCGGCCGCAATCCCGAAGCCGGATGTCTTCAGAATCGCCCAAAGCAAACCGCCGAACACCGCCAGCGCAATGACCACACCGCTCCAGTGCAAGCCGCTCTCCTTTTCTGGCGCGCGCGGAGTGAGCAGGATGGTAAAAACAATCAGGACCGCGACCGCGCCGACGTAAACGAAGATCTGGACGAGCCCGACGAATTCCGCGCCTAACAAAAAGTAAAACGCCGCCACCCCGACGAAGGCGAGCGCGAAACTAAGCGCGGCGTGGATCAATTTCTGGAGCGTGGCGGCGGCGAGAGCCGCGGCCAGGGTCATTACCGCGATAGCAAAAAAGGCGACGCTGCTCATTCGGCGTAGCGGTAGGTGCGCGGGGCGAATTTCTTCCCGGTCTCGAGAAAGCGGGAAAGCGCAAAGTAAACCAGCAGGAGCAGGCCTGACGACCAGAGATAACCGGCGAAGCGGCGTCCCTGGTAATGCCAGATTGCGGCCGCAACGACGCAGGTGAAAGCCATCGGGAGCATGAATTTCCAGGCGAAATTCATCACCTGGTCGACCCGGGTACGCGGGAGCGTGCCGCGGATCCAGATGAAGACAAAAAGCAGCGCGCCGAGCTTGAGAAAGAACCAGAGATACGACGGCACGATCTCGAGCACGCGAATCGGCGCGTGCCAGCCGCCGAGGAAAAGCGTCACCGCCAGCCCGCTGATCGCGAACATCCCAAAATATTCCGCGA
>JALYQE010000360.1 GCA_030855965.1 Verrucomicrobiota bacterium
CTTGTCGTAGCTGCCCATGTATTTGGGACCGGTGACTTTTTGATTGGCGAGAAACGTCGACTGGCCCGAGCAATCCATCACCACTTTGGTTTCGATCTCTTCTTCCGTGCCGTCGGGCCGGCGCATCGTGATTCCGCGGAGCGAGCCGTCGGGATTCTTCAGCGCCTTCGTCGCGATGCCCCGGATGAGTTTCGCGCCGCGCTCCTGGGCTTCTTTCAACATCATGGCGTCGAATTCACTGCGGCGAACCTGCCAGGTAGTCGAGTCGGCGAGTTTCCAATTCTGGTCGCGGGAGGAAACCTTGACGAACCAGCTGTTGGTCGCGTTGGTGCCGTAAACGCGTACCCCGTGCTTCACCGGATTTTCCATCGCGTCCATCTTTTCCGCCAGCCCAAGCCGCCGAAGCACCTGCGCCGCCTCGCCCGTGAGCGACTCGCCGATGTGGAAACGCGGAAATTCTTCCTGCTCGAGGATGACCGGAGTGATGCCTTCGCGAAGGAGGAACATGGCCGCGGCGGCGCCGCCCGGGCCACCACCGATGATGAGGACGTCAATTTTCATAAGGTAAAATTCTAGCTGCGTCGTGAGCGCCGATGTTTTACTGCAAGCTCTTGACGCCGCCGTCGTTCGTTATCGGAATTAGTTGTACCTATTAAACTCCGACGGGAGCAAGGGAGGGGAAGGCGACGGATGGAATCGTAACTTTTGCGTCATGCTTCCGAAAGGTGCCTTTCGGTGGCGTTTCGAGTCCCTGCATCCGGTCGTTAGGCAAGGAGGTGACACCACCGCGGGGCTCGACTTTCGACCGATTCAGCGTTTCCTGAGGGAAATAGGAATCAGGGAGGTTTTATGTGTCGAAACATCAAAAGGCTGCACAATTTTCAGCCGCCAGCGACAGACGAAGAGATTCACGCGTCGGCGGTGCAATACGTCCGCAAATTGAGCGGCTTCACCCGGCCATCAAAGGCGAATGAGGAGCCTTTCGCGCGCGCCGTGGAGCAAATCGCGCGGGCATCGCAGGAGCTGCTCGATGCGCTCGAAACCACGGCGCCACCGCTCGATCGCGCTGCGGAAGCGGCTAAGGCCGCGGCCCGGAACCAGGTGCGATACGGCACGAACCAGCCCGCCGTCGCGGTATGAAAAAGATCAATACGAAAGAGGTGGAGGAATACTCCTGGACCTCACCGAAAGGGAAGTTTGGCGGAATGGGCCGCGACCTTTCGGAAGCGCTTGGGTGGGATCCGCAGGGCGCGAAGGCGCGAGCCCGGCATCCTTTTGCCGTCGAGATCCTGCGCTCTCGCCCGGCCAAACGAGCGATTCCAAAGTGAGATGATTTTCGACGGCTGGATTCCTATTCTCCGCACTTTGATCGCGGGGCTGTCCGCTTTCATCGCGCTTATTGTCATCCTGCGGATTTCGGACAAACGAACGCTCTCGAAATGGAACGCCTTCGATTATGTGGTCACGATTGCCCTGGGCTCGACCCTGGCCACGATTCTCCTCTCAAAGGACACCAGCCTCGCTCAGGGCGTGGCCGCGCTTTTTCCTCCCTCGTCGGTTTGCAGTTCGTGGTCACCTGGTTATCGGTTCGCTTCCGGGGCGTCTCCGAACTGGTCAAGGCGCGGCCGGTCCTGCTTTTTCATGAAGGCAAAATGCAGCACGCGGCGAGCGAGAGGCCCGCGTCGCGGAGGGAGAACTCCTCGCCGCCCTCCGCAGCGGCGGCATCGCCAGCCTGCGCGAGGCCGGGGCCGTGGTCCTCGAGACGGATGGCAGCTTCAGCGTCATCCGCGAGCTGGAACCGGGCGGCGATTCGATCCTGGCCGATGTGCGCGGTTTTCCAAGGCGCCCCTCGACCTGACGCGCGTCCCCGCCGACTGGCCACGGCGCGCAAAGCAGGGTAAAGAAGTGAGGCAACTCCGATGGCTTACGCTTCTTTTTCCCAGTTTCTCCAGGCTCTCGAGAAGGCCGGCGAATTGCAGCGCATCGCCACGCCGGTCGAGACGGATCTCGTCATCGCGGAATGGGCCGACCGCGAAATGAAATCGCCGGGCGGCGGCAAGGCGCTTCTTTTCGAGCAGCCGCTGGTCGATGGTAAAGTCTCGAAATTTCCACTCGCGATCAATACCATGGGCTCGGAGAAGCGGATGGCGCTCGCCCTCCAGGTCGAAAACGTGGCCGACCTTGCGCAGGAAATTTCCCTCATCCTGAAGGCCAAGCCGCCGACCGATCTGCGCGAAGGCTGGACGCTCTTGAAACAAGGCCTCAACCTGCTCCACGCGCGCCCGAAACACGTGAAGTCGGCCGTCTGCCAGGAAGTGGTGCAGCGCTTCGAAAACGGCGCCGGCGACTTTTCGTTAGGCGACCTCCCCATCCTGAAGTGCTGGCCGAAGGACGGCGGCCGCTTCGTCACGCTGCCGAACGTCCACACCCGCGATCCGGAAACCGGCGCGCGCAATCTTGGGATGTATCGGATGCAGGTCTACGACGGCCTAACGACCGGAATGCACTGGCAGGTGCACAAAGTCGGCGCGCGACACGGCAAGCTCTACTACGAGCGCAACGAGCGGATGCCGGTCGCGGTCACGATCGGCGGCGACCCCGCCTACACTTTCGCCGCGACCGCGCCGCTGCCCGACGGGCTCGACGAGATTCTTTTCGCCGGTTTCATCCGCAAGAAATCAGTCGAGCTGGTCAAGTGCCTGACGAACGATCTGGAAGTCCCGGCCGATGTCGATTTCGTCCTCGAAGGTTACGTCCAGCCGGGCGAGACGCGGCCGGAAGGGCCGTTCGGCGATCACACCGGCTTCTACACCGCGGTTGAGGATTACCCGGTCTTTCATCTCACCGCCATCACCCACCGGAAAGAAGCGGTTTACCCGACCACGATCGTCGGCATTCCGCCGATGGAGGATTTCTATCTCGGCTCGGCCAGCGTGAAAATTTTCCTGCCTGTCTTCAAGATGAACTTCCCCGAGATCTTCGACATGGCGCTGCCGGCGGAAGGCGTTTTCCACAACCTCGTCTTCGTCAGCATCCGCAAACAGTACGCCTACCAGGCCTTCAAGGTCATGCACGGCCTCTGGGGGATGGGGCAGATGATGTTTAGCAAATACATCATCGTGGTCGACGAAGATTGCGACGTGCACAACACCAGCGAAGTCCTCTTCCGTATGTGCGCCAACACCGACCCAAAACGCGACAGCACCATCATCACCAATCCGGCCGACTCCCTCGATCATGCCCCAAGCGTGCAGAACGTCGGATCCCACATGGGCCTCGACGCGACGAAAAAACTCGTCGGCGAAGGCTACACCCGCGGCTGGCCCGAGCTGGTGCGGATGAACGAGGCGACGCAGAAAATCGTCGACACCCTAACAAAAAAAACGGGTTGATCCCGCGGCGCAAGATCAACCCGTTTGAAGTTTCGTTAGGCTGCGGCCGTTAAGGCTTGCGGAAAACTCCGCCCGTCGAAGGATCCCGCACCAGTGCACCAGGCGGCACGCCGCGGACGTCGATGATGTTATTCGAGCCGTAAGGGCTGTAGACGTAGCCCGGAGTCCCAGTCCGGCGTCCGTAAGGATAGCCCCCGGGAGGCGCATGGTAATAGCGGGCCTGGTCTTCCTGGATGGCCGCGCCCACCAGCGCTCCGGCCAGCGCACCTGCGCCCGCGCCGATCGCCGCCCCGCGGACTCGTCCGGTTGCGGCGCCGCCGATGATTGCACCGGTAGCGGCGCCAAATCCGGCACCCTGCCCGACAGGCGTTTCACATGAGCTCAGGCTCAGGGCCATGGGCACAAGAATCGCGGCCGAGATCGCTGGGATAAAATACTTTTTCATAATGCTTTAGAATCGAACTGTGAAGATAGGACGGATGTTCCCAGGCGCTATTCAAAAAAACCTCCCGCGCTTCCGGTCCGACCTGTGCGGACAGCCCTGTAGCGGCGATCTGTGACCGCCGACCCGCGTCTAGTTGAATCAACCGGCCCGCGTCGCTTCGTATTCGCTGAAGAGTCCGATCGAAACGCGCCGCTCCACTTTCGTGAAGCCCGCGGCGCGGAGCGCGTCCGTGATCGTCTCTGGCGGCACCACCGTTTCCATCGTGTCCCAATAGTAATACATCATCTGCGCAGCCTCCCGGCTCCGCGTGGAAACTCGGACCACAAAGGGCAGCGTGTATTTGAAGTACGCTCGCAGAAACCAGCGTGCCGCAGCGCTGCGCGGGAGAGTGAGTTCCAAAATGAGCGCCTTCCCTCCTGGCCGCAGCACCCGTCGGTATTCGCGAAACGCTGCCTCCAGATCGTCCACATGGCGGAGCGCAAATCCCATCGTCAGAAAATCGTAGGACTCATCGGGCAACGGCATCGCCTCCGCGGTGGCCTGAATGTGTTCGCAGCCCAGCGTCTTCCTCGATTCCACCAGCATCCCGGCGCTTGGCTCGAGACAAGTCATAAGCCGCTCGTCTCCGATCACGTCTCGAATCGCGCGCGCCGTCGGTCCCGTGCCGCTGGCCACATCCAGCACGCGCATCCCCGGGCGCAGCCCGGCCCGGCGCAACGCGTTCCTTCGATACCACTGCCCGGACCCGAAAAATCCGAGTCGAGCGATCGCTTCGTAATGGGGCGCGGAATCGTCGAAGATTCGCCGCAGAAAATTCTGTTTTTCCGCTGCATCGGGATAGTGCTGGAGGAGAGAGGCGTGCGGCTTGGGCATTGCGATCAAGACGAAACGCCAGACGCACTTCGCGTCAATCTTT
>JALYQE010000004.1 GCA_030855965.1 Verrucomicrobiota bacterium
CGCCCACCCCCATCGCAACACCGACTCCGACCGCCACTCCCACACCAACCGCTACGCCCACCCCGTCTTCGACGCCCACTCCCACGCCGACCCCGAGTAGCACTCCAACCCCGACGCCGAGCGCAACACCAACCCCGAGTGGCACTCCAACCCCGACGCCGAGCCCCACACCAACTCCGAGTGGCACGCCAACACCTACGCCGAGCCCTACACCAACTCGATTGCTAAACATTTCGACCCGGCTGCTCACGCAGACGGGCGACAATGTTGCTATCGGCGGATTCATCATCAGTGGCAACGATCCTAAAAAGGTGATCATTCGCGGGCTCGGGCCCTCCCTTGCAGATTTTGGTCTGTCCGATGTTTTGCCAGATCCGACTCTTGAGTTGCGCCAAGACGGTTCTATGATTGCGAGTAACGATGACTGGCAGGATGCGCCAAACACCGCGGACATTCCCGACGGGTTCGAGCCAACAGATCCTCGTGAAGCTGTAATCGTCACGACTCTGCAGCCAGGCGCCTACACAGTGATCGAAGCCGGAAAGGATAACGCTACCGGCCTCGGACTCGTGGAGGTCTATGATCTGGACTCGGCAGGGGATGCGATCCTCGCCAACATCTCGACGCGCGGTTTTGTGGAGACCGGGAATGAGGTCATGATCGGCGGCTTTATCCTCGGAGGCGGGACTGGAGGAAGCACGGTCGTCGTTCGCGCAATAGGTCCCTCCCTCACTCCGTTTGGGATTGGCAATGCATTGGCCAACCCCACGCTAGAATTGCACGATGAGAACGGAGCGTTAATTTTGAACAACGACGACTGGCAAGACGATCCAGTGCAAGCCGCTCAAATCACTGCGGCTGGTTTTGCACCCCAAAACGACTTGGAATCCGCCATCATAATGCTTCTTTCTCCGCGCCCTTATTCGGCAATAGTCGCCGGCAAAGATGGCGGGACCGGAGTAGCATTGGTCGAGGTCTATAATCTGCCGTGAGTAGGCGCCGCTGAACTCAGCGGCGTGAATCTGCTCTCACCCTGCCCGTGCCGGCGCTGGTCGAATCGCTGCCGATTGGAACGGCAGGGAGGTCGCGTGGCGCCGACCGTTTACCCGCATGACCCCGCAGGCGGTGACTCGTAAAGATGGGGTGTAACGCAAAACCCAAGCCAGTGGCGGAGGAATTTAACATCACCGGACTCCACTCAACAGAATTCAGCGGCAGCCGTCGGAGCACCGCACTGGTCGCACCTGACGAGCGTGTCGCAATTTAGTCTGCTCTGCCCGGTGCGCGATCGGAAGGCAATCCACTAGCGACCGTGCTAATCAATCGCTACTTCGGAAATTACGGTCGCACCGCAGATGGGAAACGCTCTTCGCTAGGCCGGCTGCTCTTCGATGATCTGATCAACCACACCCAGAAAATTTTTCACATCGAAGGGTTTCGTGAGGTAATCACGTGCGCCAGCAGCGAGCAACCCTTCAATTCGGCTCGCGGTCGCATCCGCGCTGATCACGACAACCGGAATCCGTGCGGTCTCAGAGTCCTGTTGCAGGCGGAGGAGGACTTCGCTGCCATCGATATCGGGCAAGTGGAGGTCTAACAAGATAAGCCGCGGCAGGCAATTGCGCGCGAGATCTAGGCCGGCCGCACCGGTGCCAGCGTGCCGCATTCGGAGATGAGGACGCCGCTCTAACGTTCGCTGGACCAGGACGACGTTCGCCGGCTCATCTTCAATGTAGAGAACCTCAAAGTCCGCCATGGGAGTCGATTTCGCTCCTTCGTTCGCACCCCCCTCGTTCGAATCGCTCAGCTCGGTATCGATGATTTCGAGGAGTTTCTGCGCCGCAATGAGAATCTGCTGTGCGTGGTCGCTCCGACTAAGCGTTTCCGTTTCGGTGGCGAGCAGTTCCGCGAAGCCTATGACATCGGTCAGCGGCGTGCGCAGCTTTCGGCTGAGGGCGGCCCGGAACTCGTTTGGGACAAGAATCCCTGGGGCCGAATGTTGCGGCACCGAGCCCGGTTCTAGTGCGATCCCGTCGGACTTTGAATTATCTCTTATCATTTGTTAGGCAGCGTTGGAAGATACCGCCTTGGGGACTTCCATTCGAAGTCCTGAGGACGAACCGAAAGTCTGGTGCCGGACTGTTTTGAGCAAATCAATGTCTCTTCCCATCTTATGTTTATGCGTACAGAAAAGGAGAGCGGTCTCGTCGCTGATGAGGTCGGCCTTATAAGCGTTAATTAACGATTGATCGAAACTGTGCCAGCCCTGGGTCTCGCCCGCTTCGATAATTTCCTGGAAGGTGCGGTTCTCCCCCTCGCCATAGAGCAAGGTCTCGCGCGTGCGCAAGCTGCTGCCCATGATTTCCGTGATGAGCATTCGGCTGCCGTCGGTTTTGGCGATCAAGCGCTGGCTCACAATATAGCGGATGGTGTCGGCGAGACGCTGCCGCACCTGCTGCTCTTCGTCGGCGTTGAACATGCCGAGAATGCGATTGATTGTTTGGCCGGCGTTGATGGTGTGCAAAGTAGAATAGACGATATGACCCGTTTCCGAGGCGGTGAGGGCAATCTCCATCGTCTCGCGGTCGCGAATTTCCCCGACCAGGATAACCTTCGGAGCTTGCCGCAAGGCGGAGCGCAAGCCGCTCGCAAAACTGGTGAAATCATTACCCAACTCCCGCTGATTAAAAGCAGCCTGCTTGTGCGGATGCGAAAATTCGATTGGATCTTCGAGCGTGACGATGTGCACCGGCTGGGTCTCGTTGATCTCGTTAAGCATCGCAGCCAGGGTGGTAGTCTTACCGCTGCCCGTGGAGCCGGTGACGAAAATAATCCCGTTTTTTTCGCGAATCATCTGCTGAAAGATGGGAGGTAGGCCGAGCTTCGCGAGCGTCGGGATTTGAGCCTGCAGCTTTCGCATCACGATGGCCCGCCGGCCTTTCTGCTTGAATATGTTGACCCGAAAACGAGCCAGATCACTGAGCGCATAACTGCAATCGCAGGCGCCGGAGGCGGCAAAGTCGGCCTGCAGTCGTTCGTTGCCATTGATGATGTGCGTCGCGATCTGCTCGATGTGACTCGAGTCCAGGAGCGAGTCAGGCGTGTCGATCGGGAAATCGGCCAGGGCTCCATGGGATTCGACGAGCGGGGGTTTACCGGCGGTGAAGACGAGATCGGAAACGCCTTCGCGGCTGGTGATCATCGCCTGGAGAAGGGCGTCAATGATTTCCGCAGTCATACGGGATTGGTGTTCGGTCGGGCGATCTGCGGCTGTCACTCAAATTAAGTAAGCAGTAACCCTGCCGCTCAAGCCAGTTTCGACGATTGACGTAGGCAGCAGACCGCGCGCGAGAATTCTCCCGCACGGTGGCGATTGCGACGGAAGTTGGGAGCAGTCCGGTTTAGATAGAGTTGCCGGAAAATGCTCCGAGGGCCTCAACTTTTTCAATTTCTCGCTCCAGCTCTGCCAGTGAGGCGCTGGCATCACCAATGTGACTCGCCGAGCATCCCCGCTGGATTATGCGGAGACGGTTAAATTTGAATCGACTTCCAATGGAGTGATGCCGGACAAAGCCTGGTCAAGCACCTGCAAGAACTTCTTAATGTGCAGCGGCTTCGTCAGGTAATCCGCTGCTCCGGCACGGATTAGCTTGTCCCTTTGCCCGCTCGTGGCGTCGGCGCTAATGATCACCACCGAAATTGTCGAAGTCCGCGGATCGTTTTGCAGCCGCTCGAGCACCTCATGTCCATGAATATCGGGCAAATTCAGGTCGAGCAGAATGAGGGCGGGACGATGGAGGCGCGCCAGCTCGAGACCTTCACTCGCGTCGCGCGCGGTTAGCAGTTGAACCGCGGGGCGCCGGAGCAAGACGCGCTCGATCAAAGGGAGGTTAGAAACATTGTCCTCGATATAGAGAACACGGCGCTTATCGCCCGAATGGGCTGCCGAAGGATCGAGCGGTTCGTCCGCAAGTTTCGCCTGCGCGAGCGGAGATTCTGCCAGAGGGAATTCGACCCAGAAAGTTGTGCCTTCCTCCACGATGCTTTGGACGCCTATCGCACCTTCCATGGCCTCGACTAGTCGCTTCGCGACCGCGAGACCCAGCCCAGTACCCTCGATGGCGCTTTGCTCGGCGCCAAGTCGTTCGAAAGGCGTGAAAAGTTGCTCGAGCCGCTCCGGCGGGATGCCGATGCCGGTGTCTTTCACAGATACTCGAACGCGATCGCCCCTTACGCGGGAAGTGACTGCCACGGAGCCATTCGACCGGTTGTACTTGATCGAATTTGAAATCAGATTGAGCAGCACCTGTTTCAAGCGCTGCCGATCCGCCAAGAGGTAATAATCGCAACGCTCTGGCGCGAGCAGCCGAACATTGCGCTCAACCGCGAGGGGTCGAACAAATTCGATTGTCTCGCGCAAAGCCTCGGATATGTCCACCGGTTCGCGAGACAGCGACATTCGCCCGGCTTCGATGCGTGAGAGGTCGAGCACTTCATTGATTAATTCCAGCAAGTGACGGCCGCCTAGAATGATATGGCCGACTCCTTCGCGTTGCTCGCGAGTCAGCTCGTCCATTTCGAGGAGTTGTGCGAATCCCAGAATGGCATTCATAGGGGTGCGCAGCTCGTGACTCATGCGGGAGAGAAACTCGCTCTTGGCGCGATTTGCGCGGTCGGCTCCCTCTACGGCTTCCATGAGCGCCTTCTCCGTGCGCGCTCGTTCCGTGCTGTCGTGTGCGACGGCAAACATGATCCTATCGGACGGCGACCAATAGGCCGACCACGTTACGTCAACGAGCGAGCCATCTTTGCGAACGTACCGATTTTCAAAATCATTCACCGCAACACCTTCGATGATCTCAGTGGCAGCGTGATTCGTTTTTGCCACGTCTTCCGGGTAGACCAGGTCGATGTATTGACGGCCCTTCAATTCCTCTGATTTGTAACCCCAAAGCGATTCGCACGCGGCACTGACGGTCATAAACCGGCCGTTCTCGTCGATCGTGCAAATCACGTCACGCGAGTTATCCATGATCAGCTGATTGGTGTGGACGGCGGCTTCCAAGGCTCGTTTGTTTTCAAGAAGCGCATCTTGCATCCGCTTGCGCTCGGTGATGTCGGTCGAGATATCGCAGAGCGCGTAGATATTGCCGGTTGGATCTCGCAACGGGAATTTGTTCGCGATGAAAGTGTGCGGGCCATCGCAGCCGGTCACCGTCTCTTCCACCTCGATAGCAGCTCCGCTGCGCAGAGCTACGAGATCGTGCGCGCGCAAGTTGTCGGAAACTCCCTTCGGAAAAAAGTCATAGGCGGTGTGACCAATCAGCTCTTCTTTCGTCCGTCCGACGAGCGCGGCGAAACGTTGATTTACGAGCACTATTTTTCCGTCCAAATCTTTCACGAGAACAATCGAGCTCGCGTTATCGACAATGGCGTGCAATCTCGCTTCGGTTTCAATAAGGCGCGCGGTTTGTTCGCGAAAGGTGTCTTCTCGCTCCCGCTCATCCAGTTTCCCCGTTGCTTTTTGCGGACTCGCATGCGCTCGGACGGGTTGCTTTGTGCAGAGCGGTGATCGCCCTTCGATTTTGGCGAGCCCGCAGCGCAAGTGCGATTCGGCTTTTCTCCGTTTCGCGCCGGCGCGAAAGACGGCGAGCGCATGCCAGGCGATGATCGAACCGAAGACGAGGATTTTCGCGCCGACGTAAAGCGAGTCCCCTAACTCGCCGTCGTGTAAGCCGCGACGCTGTCCTTCGAGCCGGAGCCAGCCAAGCACCATGGGAACCGAGACGGCCGCTGGTAAAAGAGTTCGCGCAAGGGTGCCGCCGGCGCCTCTTCGCATGATGAAGGCGAGAAAGCCGCGAGGAGCCGGGCACGACAGAATCGCGAACGTTACAAGCAGAAACGCAAGCGCGTTGGGTAGCGCCAGCGGAATGAAGCTCACCATTCCATCAAACGATCCGGTCCCGTGGGCATAAGCGGGAATCACTAGCAGCGACTCAAATCCGCAAATCAGCGCACATACCCAGGCCCACACGCTTGATCGCCTTTCTTGGGAGTGCAAGAAAACAAGAGAGAGCCCCAGGAGAAGAAAATTGAAGGCGGTATTGGGTTCCAGGCTGCTCAGCATCTCGATTCCGGCTGCCGGCATGAAAGCGAATAACCACCGATCCAAGCCTAGATCAGGACCGCTGAAGGACGCGGCCAGTTTTACCATTCCCACGGATCCGACTAACCATCCGCACGTCCGCGCGAGCCAGAGTCGAACGGAAGGTTTTCGGTCAGACTTCTCGTCGGAGAAAAGCGCGATGGATATTCCAGCAAGGACAACCGTCATCGCGGTCGTAGGACTTATCGCGACGAGACCCGGTAAGATTCGCTTCAGAAACTCGAGATCGAAAGTCCAAGCGGTCAGGACAGTCAAGCCGATAAAGCCAATTGCGGCCGCTGCTTCCAAGTGCGACTGGCGCGCCCGCGCGATTCGACTGGAAAGAGTTTTCAACGCCAGGAACTGAGCAATATTCCTGCCGCAGACTTGAAACGGTTCGTATCGAGCGTCACATTCACCCTTACGGGTTGTTAGTCGTGTTGGTCCGGCCCAACAGCCCCGCGCGAAGGCGATGTCGTAAAATCCCGGATTTCAGAAGCTCCAACTGTCGTAAAGTGCTCAATTGTTTTGGATTGTGGCGGGACGATCCTCCGAATGGAATTGATGTCTTCCCGCTCGTCTTAAAAATGCCAGGGGATCTTGGCGCCTTGACGAGTCGGCATGCGACCCCGATTTGAAAACTTCGCGAGGCTGCGTGAAATGGCAGCGCGTACGGGGATCGAACCCGTGCACCAGCCTTGAGAGGGCTGTGTCCTAACCACTAGACGAACGCGCCGTTTGCGTTGGGATTTTAGCCGCGCTCTGGTGAAGCGGCAACCGGCCGATTTTTCACCCTCAGGGGCGCACGGTCTCGCCCGCCCGGGCCTGCACCGGAGTGGGCAGCGCCGTCACGGCGCCCCGGCCCGCTTTGGATAGGGCCGCGGCCTCGGCGGCATCGGTCTCATGCCGAACGCGCGGCTGGAGGAGGGTGAGTTTGCGGGTAGCTTCCTGGGCGTCGAGATATTCTTTCAACTCCGGTGAGCTGGCGCGCGCGCGCAGTTTCCCGAAGTAAAGTTCGTAATACTCCTTCAACCGGTAGCGCCGCTCGAGATCGGTCGGGGCGCGGAGCGCGGCGGCCTTGAGCGCGTGCAGGTCTGCATCATTCCGGATGCGCGCTTCGAGCGCGACCATCTGCACATGGAGCCGGTGTTCGTCGGCTTTTTTGCCGAGGGAAGTGGATGTGAAATAGGAATTCAGAAGTTCGATCTCCGGCGCAACCGGGGTTTGCGGGAGTGATAGCGGTGGCGGCAGGATGTTCGGCGGAATGAGCGAAGGCGGCTCGACCGGGACCGTGGCGGAAGGCGAGGGCGCGGCGACGGCGGCGGCCGTTTCCGCGTTTGCGGCCTGCACGGAAGGGTCAACCGGCGCCGGCGATTGGGGGAAAGCCGCGACCGCGAAAAAACAGAGCGCTGGCAGGCAAAAACGAAAAGGAATGATCATCGGCGGAGCAGCCCGTCGCTGCGGGGGGACCATAAGATGTTCTCCGCCGCCGAGGCAACCTCTTATCTGGCCACAACTGCTTTGCTCGCCATTCCGCCGGCGCTGCTTTTGACCGAGACGCATCGGGGTGACAGGATTCGAACCTGCGACCTGTCGCCGCGGCGACCGCTCTTAGCGACCAAGTCGGTCAAGCTCCTCGCGCCCGCGGCCGGATTTGAAATAGCGTTCTCGGGCCATGGCCGCGGCGCGATTGGGAAATGTTTCTTCGTGAATCAGGATTCAAGGCACGCCCTATTGGGTGGCGGGGGACTCCCCGGCGTTGTGTCTGCGAAGTCGATCGGAGAGATCGGCAGAGGAACCGACGTAGCGCCTGCCGGTTTTGCCGCTGCGGAGGACGTAAACCGAAAACATCTGTTAGCGCAAAACTCGGGGTGACAGGATTCGAACCTGCGACCTCCTGGTCCCAAACCAGGCGCTCTACCAAGCTAAGCTACACCCCGGGGAAATGCGTTGACCCCTATAACACGCGAAGCGGGCGACCGCATGCGAACTTTTGCAAGCGAACCGGATCGCGGGTGTGTATTTGCGCTTCCCGGCAGGGGTGGAACGCGGAAAAGCGCTTGCCATCGCCGCCGGCTACGGCGACACTGCGGCCTCTTTCTCGGCGGACCCTGACTCTTCTCCGTTATGTTCAAGAACGAAAAATTCAATATCGCTATTTTCACGATCCTCGTCGTGCTGCAGGCCCTCGGCGTCGCCGCGGTCTGGACCCGGTTCCAAGTTTTCTACCTGCCCATCATTTTCGGCGTTTATCTCTGGATCGGGCTTGGGACCACGCTTTATCTCCACCGCTATCTCACTCATCGCGGCTTTGAGATGCCGGGCTGGCTGAAATTTATCTTCGCCACGGGCTCGGCCATCGGGCTCGCGGGCGACCCGGTCACCTGGGTGGGCGATCACCGTTATCATCATCTCAAATCCGACACCGAGGAAGACATCCACAGCCCGCGCCACGGCTTCCCCTACGCGCACATGATGTGGCTCATCCGCAAGCCGCCTTCCTTCCGCGAACGCTCGCTGCGTTACGCCGCGGACGTGCGCAAGATCTGGTACTGCAAGCTCTGGGAGAATTCCGCGCTCTACGTCATCCCGCATCTCATCGTCGCCGTCTTTCTCTACAGCACGCTCGGGCTCGCCGGCATGCTCTGGTGTCTCTACGTCCCGATGTTGTTCGTTTACAACTGCACCTGGGCGGTGAACTCGATCTGCCACATGAAGCAGTTCGGTTACCGCACGTTCGAGACGTCGGATGAAAGCAAAAACAATTTCTGGGTCGGCCTCGGCGCGCTCGGCGAAGGTTATCACAATAACCATCATGCCAAACCACGTTGCGCGGCGCATGGGCTGAAGTGGTGGGAGTTCGATCTCACCCGCTACACCATCTGGACCTTGGAAAAGCTCCACCTCGCCTGGAACGTCGTCTGGCCCGAGCCGGAAAAGGAACCGAAGACCGAGGAAGAGGTCTCCGCGGATGAAGCCGGCACGATGCTGATCACCAGCGCCGATCCAAACACGTTGGTTCGCTAGGTCGGTCCGTCGTTAGGGCGCGGGCGAGTAATTCAAGTTCGGCCCGAGCCAGCGCTCGATTTCCTTCAAGGGCTCGCCTTTACGCCGGGCGTAGTCTTGCGCCTGGTCGCGTTCAATCTTGCCGACCGCGAAATAGCGTGCCTCGGGATGCGAAAAATAAAGTCCGCTCACGCTCGCGCCCGGGTGCATGGCGAAGGATTCGGTGAGCGCGATACCGGTCCTCTCCTCCGCGCCTAACAAATTGAAGAGCGTCCTTTTCTCGACATGGTCGGGGGAGGCGGGATAACCGGGAGCCGGCCGGATTCCGCGGTAACGTTCCCGGATCAAATCTTCCTTCGTCAGGCTCTCCTCCCGCCCGAAGCCCCAGGCCATGCGCGCTTCTTCGTGCAGGTACTCGGCGAAAGCCTCGGCCAACCGGTCGGCCAGCGCCTTGGTCATGATCGCGTTGTAGTCGTCGTGGTCTGCCTGGAATTTTTTTGCCAGCTCGTCCGCGCCGATTCCCGCCGTTACCGCAAAGCCGCCGAGGTAGTCGCGCTTCCCGGAAGATTTCGGCGCCACCAAATCGGCCAGGCAATGATTCGATTGGCCCGCCGGTTTCTGCATTTGCTGACGCAGGAAGTGGAATCGCGCCACGACCTCCTCGCGTTTCTCGTCGCGGTAAACCTCGACATCATCGCCTGACGAATTGACCGGCCAGAAACCGAAGACCCCGCGCGCGGTCAGAAGCTTTTCCGAAACAATCTGCTGGAGCAGATGCTGCGCATCGGCAAAAAGCTCGCGCGCCTGTGTCCCGACCACTTCATCATCGAGAATCGCCGGGTAACGTCCGCGCAACTCCCAGGTATGAAAAAACGGCGACCAATCGATGTATTCCACCAGCGTCTCGAGCGTGATCGCGTCCGCTGATGTTTGGGGCGCGTCGCCGCTCCTCTGGGGAGCACGGGCTGCCAGCCCGTCCGTCTCGGCAGTCTGCCGAGACGCACCGCCCGTGACTGCTGCGGCGTCGCACTCCGTTGCCGGGAGACTCCCGGCAACTGCGGGCTGACAGCCCGCGCTCCCCGGAGCTGTCGTCACGGTTCGCACGCCCAGGAATTCCGGCGCCGGCGGTTCGTAGCTCCAGTCGATCGTTAGGCGGTTCGCCCGCGCCTGCTCCAGCGTGAGCATTTTTTTCTCGCGCGTCTTCTCCGCGTGCTCGCTCCGCAGCCGTTCGTAATCGGCCCGCGTCGTCGTATCAAATTTTGCTTTCGCTTCCGGATTGAGGAGCGCGCTCACCACTCCGACCGCGCGCGAGGCGTCGAGCACGTGCACCACGCTTTCGCTGTAATGTTGCTCGATCTTGACCGCGGTATGCGCGCGGCTCGTCGTCGCACCGCCGATCAAAAGCGGGAGCCGAAATTGCTGCCGCTCCATCTCCTGCGCGACGTGCACCATCTCGTCGAGCGAAGGGGTGATCAATCCGCTCAGGCCGATGATGTCGGCCTTCCTCTCGCGCGCGGTCTCGAGGATTTTTTCCGCCGGCACCATCACGCCGAGATCGATTACCTCGTAATTGTTACATTGCAGGACGACGCCCACGATGTTTTTGCCGATGTCGTGCACGTCGCCTTTCACGGTCGCCATCAAGATCCGGCCTTGCGGTTTGGAATCGGCCTGCTTTTCCGCTTCCATGAAAGGCATCAGGTAGGCGACCGCCTTCTTCATTACCCGCGCGCTCTTCACCACCTGCGGCAAAAACATTTTCCCGGAGCCAAAAAGATCGCCAACCACGCTCATGCCGGCCATGAGCGGACCTTCGATGACATCGAGCGGGCGCTTCGTCTTCTGTCGCGCCTCTTCGGTATCGGCCTCAATGTGCTCGACGATGCCTTTGACGAGCGCATGCGAGAGTCGTTCCTCCACCGGTGCGCTGCGCCAGGCTTCGTCTTTCGCCGAAACTTTGCCCTTCGATTTTACCCGCTCGGCGTACTCGACCAGGCGCTCGGTCGCGTCGGGGCGGCGATTGAAAAGAACGTCCTCCACCAGTTCGCGAAGCGACGGCTCGATCTCTTCGTAGACCGCGAGCTGCCCCGCATTCACGATCGCCATGTCGAGTCCGGCCTGGATGGCTTGATACAAAAAGGCCGAGTGCATCGCCTCGCGCACGGTGTTGTTACCGCGGAAGGAGAAGGAAATGTTGCTCACCCCGCCGCTCACCCGCGCGCCCGGCAGGTTGGCTTTGATCCAGCGCGTCGCTTCGATGAAGGAGACCGCGTAATTGTTATGCTCCTCGATCCCGGTCGCGACCGTGAGGATGTTCGGGTCGAAAATGATGTCGTTAGGCGGAAAGCCGATCTGTTCGGTCAGGAGCCGGTAGGCGCGGGCGCAAATCTCGGTTTTGCGTTCCACAGTGTCGGCCTGTCCCTTTTCATCAAAAGCCATGACGATGACCGCCGCGCCATAACGCCTAACGAGCCGGGCCTGGCGGAGAAATTCCTCCTCGCCTGCCTTGAGCGAGATGGAGTTGACCACGCCTTTGCCCTGGACGCATTTCAGGCCGGCCTCGATCACGCTCCATTTCGAGGAGTCGATCATGATCGGGATACGGGAGATGTCGGGCTCGCTCCCGATGAGGCGTAGGAAACGGGTCATGGCCGCCTCGGAGTCGATCATCCCTTCGTCCATGTTGACGTCGAGAATGTTGGCGCCGCCTTCGACCTGTTGCCGCGCGACGACGAGCGCGCCTTCGAAATCGTCCGCCAGGATCAGCTTCGAAAATTTCGGCGAGCCGGTGATGTTGGTCCGCTCGCCCACGACGACGAAGCCGAAGTCATGTGTGACATCGAGCGCTTCGAGGCCGGAAAGGTGCAGGATCGCGCTGGCGTCAATCCCTTGCGTCATCGTGAGGCGGTTGCAAGTTCGTCGTTAGGCGCGGCGGCGTTTTCTCCGGGCAAAACGCGCGGCGGAAATTCCCGCACCGCCGCCGCGATCGCGCGGATGTGGTCCGGAGTTGTGCCGCAGCAGCCGCCGACCAGGTTGAGCCAGCCGTTCTTCGCCCAGTCGCGCAACTGTGGCGCCATCGAATCCGGCGTTTCGGGGAAACCCGTAGCCGAAAGGGGATCGGGCAACCCGGCATTCGGATACGCGCTCGTGAAACAGGGCGCGAGCCGAGCCATTTCCTCGACGTGCGGCCGCATCTCCGCCGGACCAAGCGCGCAATTCAATCCCACGACGAGCGGCTCGGCATGCAGGATCGAAGTGAGAAACGCGCCGACCGTTTGCCCGGTCAAAGTGCGGCCCGAAAGATCGGTGATCGTGCCCGAAACCAGGACCGGCAATTTTCTCCCCAGCTCCTCGAACGCCTCTGAGATGGCGAAGATCGCGGCCTTGGCATTGAGCGTATCGAAGATCGTCTCGACCATAAGAACATCGACTCCGCCCTCGATCAGGGCCCGCGCCTGCTCGCCGTAGGTGCGGCGGAGTTGATCGAAAGTGACGGCGCGGAAACTCGGATCGTTCACGTCGGGCGAGAGCGAACCGGTGACGGGGAGGGGACCGAGCGCGCCGGCGACAAAACGCGGCGAGCCGGTTTTGTTCGCGACTCGATCGGCCGCATTGCGCGCGATCCTGGCGGCGGCAACATTCATCTCGTGCGCGAGCGCGACGAGTTCCCGATCGTCGACCACGCGCGCGAAGAAGGCCTCATCCTTGCGGCCGCTGGTCGATTCCCCGGCAAAAAGAAAATCGTGCTGGCCGATAGTGGTGGCGCTGAATGTGTTCGTCTCGATCACGTCGGCGCCGGCTTCGAGATACTGCGTGTGAATTTCCTCGATCACATCGGGGCGGGTGAGTTGGAGCAACTCGAGATCGCCCTTGAGGCTCTGCGCGGGATGCTTGGCGAAGCGCTGCCCGCGGAATTGTTCCTCCGATAATTTATGCTGCTGCACCATCGTGCCCATCGCGCCGTCGAGGATGACGATGCGCTGGCGCAGAAGCGCGGCGAGCGGATGATTGGAGACGGCGGTCACGGCGAAGGTGATAACTAACGACACTCGCCCGCCTTCGGCAACTAACAAATTGACGCATCATGATACGTCAATGCGTCAGTCTTGGGCTGCTGCGAGCAATCCCGGCGCCCGGCGCCGCAGGTAAGTGCTAGCGGAAGCTGGGCAAAAACGCTGCGCCCCCGCCGGCGCGCGCCACCGCCACCTCACGGCGATAAACCCCGGCTCCGTAACGATAGTCGACGATCGCCTCCGCGATCTTGTCCGCCAGCTTCTCCCGGTAGGCGGCGCTGGCCGCGTCCCGCGCCTCCGAGCGATTGCTCAGGTAGCCGCATTCCACCAGGACGGAGGGATAGCGGGCGTTGCGCAGGACCCGGAAACGCGCCGGATGCACGCCGCGGTTCGAAGTTCCCGGAAGCGTCGACAGGTTCCGCTCAATCGCCGCCGCGAGGTTGAAGGCGTAGGGCGAGTGATAATAGGTCTCGACCCCGGAGACGGCGCGCCGGCGCGAGTCGTTGAAATGAATGCTGACAAAAATCGAGTTGGGCTGCCGGTTGCCGAGGGCGACCCGGTTGTCGAGCGGAATGAAGACGTCGTTCGCGCGGGTGAGCACGGTTTTGAGCTGCGACTCGCGCAGCTTGCGATCGACCCGCAACGCGACATCAAGGGCGACCACTTTTTCCGGCGGGCCATGGCGGCGCCAGACGCCGGTGTCCTTGCCCCCGTGGCCGGCGTCGACCACGACGGTGTTAAAAGTCTGGCTGGTGTTGGTGGCGACGGTAGCGCAACCGCCGAGGAGGAGAGTGGCCGCCAGGCAAAGCGTGGCGATGGAGCTAGGCAATCGCTTCATGGCAATATCTAGAGCGATTCGTATGCCGGGCAAGGGAAAGCGGGGAAAGTTCCGCGGAATGCACCGAAATCGCTTGTATTTTCCGCGCTCTCGCCGGATGGCTACCCCAAGATCATGCGCCACTATTTCACCATCGTTTTACTCCTCTGCGGACTCGTTTTGAGCGGCTGCAAGAAGGAAAACAAGCCCGCCAAAGCCAAGGCCGCCAAATCCACCCCGGCCCCCACCGTTGCTGCCGCCGCCCCGACCCCGCCGCCGACCCCGGCCAAGCCCGCCATCGACCAGTCCTCCGAAGTCGTCGTCTTCGGCTACCACCGTTTCGAAAACAAAGTCCGCCGGCCCGACACCGAGATCACCCCCGAGGCCTTCGAGGCGCAAATGAAGGAGTTGCAGGACAAAAAGATCCCCGTCATCCCGATGCAGGATTTCCTCGCCTGGAAACGCGGCGAGAAAGCGATCCCATCGCGCGCCGCCATCATCACCATCGATGACGGCTGGAAGACCACCTACGAAGTGGCCTGGCCGATTCTGAAGAAGTTCAATTACCCCTTCACGCTTTTCATTTACACCGAGGGAATCAAAGGCGGGAAATATGGTGGCGGCGCGGCCATGAGCTGGGAGCAGCTGGCCGAGATGCGCGATGCCGGCGTCGACATCCAGGCGCACAGCGCCACCCATCAGGACCTGCGCAAGGCGGCCGACAAATCGACCGCGCGCAAAAACCTCAACCCGCAGGAATACGACGAGTGGCTTAACAGCGAGGTCGGCGGCTCCAAAGCTACCCTCGAGCAGAAGCTCGGCATCCGGGTGAACTGCTTTGCCTACCCCTTCGGCTATTACAACGACGTGGTGAAGGAGGCGACCAGGAAAGCGCGTTTCGAAGCTGTCTTCACCGTTTACGGCCAGACACTGACCTACAACTCGCCTAACGAAGCTCTCGGCCGCTACTTGATCGAGGCGAACAAGCCCAAAGTGTTTGAGAACGCGATCAAGTTTGGCGGCTCTTCCGCCAGCGGCGGCTCCGGCGCCACGGAAATCCCGCTCACCAGCATCAACCCGCAGCCGGCCGATGGCTCCACTGCCAACAACAAGCCGCTAATCAAAGCCAATCTCGGCGCGGTCGGCGGCATCGATCCGGCTTCGGTGAAAATGCGCGTGAGCGGTCTCGGTGTCGTACCGGCGAAATACGATCCGGCGACCAAGATCATTAGCTACCAGGTAACGCAACCGCTGCACGGCGATACCTGCGCGGTCATCGTCGAGGCGATGATCGGCGAGAGAAAAGCGGAAGCGCACTGGACCTTTACCCTGAAGCAAGAGGCGTCGAAAAAATAACGCCGCGCATGGTGCGGCCTTCTCTTGCCCGGGGAGCGCGGGCGCCTCCCCGCTGCGTTTGGCGCCCCGCCAAACGCCCGTGCGTAGGACAAAACCAGCAATAACTGAAAGGCCGAAAGTGAAGATTGACCTCTCGTGAAAGACGGAGCGAAAGCTGCCCTCGGCCGCGCCGTTTCTGCCGCCATGCTCGGTTTTTCCAGCCACCGCTCGACCTGGTGGCGAATGTCCCGCGGGGCGCGTGACACTGCGGGCGAGGCGCCCGCGCTCCCCAGCAAGACAAGGCCACGCAGCGGCCTCTTGCTTCTGCGTTTACGCTGAACACAGACGTGACCCCGGCTATAACAGAAACGCCCGGCACCTACCGCCCGTCTCGAATCATTTTGAATTTCGAAAATTGTTCGGATTTCGATATTCGAATTTCGAAATTTTCCCCTAGAGTCCCGGATGAGTTTGAATCTTGAAGTCCTCTCCCAAGCAGCCAACCAGGCGCGCGGCCTCGCCATCGACGGCGTCCACGCCTCGCAATCCGGCCATCTCGGGCTCCCCCTGGGCTGCGCCGAGATGGGCGCGGTCCTCTACGGCCACGTGCTCAAATACAACCCCGACAAACCGCGCTGGATCGGGCGCGACTACTTCGTTCTCTCCGCCGGGCACGGCAGCATGTTCTACTACGCCTGGCTGCACATGGCGGGCTTCGATTTACCCATGTCGGAGATCAAAAACTTCCGGCAACTGCACAGCAAAACGCCGGGCCATCCGGAGTTCTTCGAAACGCCCGGGGTCGAATGCACCACCGGCCCGTTAGGCCAGGGCGTGGGCAACGCTGTCGGCATCGCCATGGCCGCGAAAATGTCCGCCGCACATTTTAACACCGACGAACACCGCATCTTCGACCAGCACATCTTCTGCCTCGCCGGCGACGGCTGTTTGCAGGAAGGCGTCTCCGCCGAGGCGAGCGCGTTCGCCGGTCATTTCGGGCTCGATGATTTCATCCTCATCTACGACTCCAACGCCGTCACCCTCGACGCCATGGCCACCGCCACGCAGAGCGAAGACACCGGCATGCGCTACCGCGCCTATGGCTTCGATGTGCAGGAAGTGGACGGTCACGACATGCAGGCCTTTCTCGACGCGCTCCGCATCGCGAAGGAATCCGACAACGGAAAACCCAAGTTCATCATCGCGCATACCTTGATCGGCAAAGGCATTCCCGAAGTCGCCGGCACAGCCAAGGCGCACGGTGAAGGCGGGGCCAAGTTTGCCGAGGAGGCGCGCAAGAATCTCGGCCTGCCGAAGGAAGCTTATTTTGTGTCCGACGAAGTGCGCGACTATTTCGCCGGGCACAAGAAGCAGCTCCTCGAGGAATACGATCGCTGGGAAAAGAACTACCAGAGCTGGCGGAAGAAGAACGCCGATAAGGCGCAGCTCCTGGACGACGCGATCGAAAAGAAAGTCCCGGCCGATCTTTTTGCGAAAATCCCAAATTTCCCTAACGACGCCAAAATCGCCACCCGCAAAGCCGGCAGCGAAGTGCTCCAGCCGCTGGCGCAGGCGTTGCCCTTCCTCATCAGCGGCAGCGCCGATCTCCACGGCTCGACCCTCAATTACATCAAGGACGGCGGCGAATTCACCCGCAACGAGCACGCCGGCCGCAACATTCACTACGGCATCCGCGAGCACGGCATGTGCGCGATCATGAACGGCGTCGGCTACCACGGCATCCTCCGCGCCTCGGGTGCGACCTTCCTTGTCTTCGCCGATTACTGCCGCGCCTCCATCCGCCTCGCCGCGCTCTCCCGTTTGCCCAACATTTACATCTTCACCCACGACTCCATCGCCGTCGGCGAAGACGGCCCCACCCACGAACCGGTCGAGACCGTCGCCAGCCTGCGCGTCATGCCGCAGCTCGATGTCATTCGACCCGCCGACCCTGAGGAAACAGCCGGCGCCTTTGTCGCCGCGGCCGAGCGCACCGACGGCCCGACCTTGCTCGCCCTAACGAGACAAGCAGTCCCGATGCTGAACGAAATAGAAGTCAAGCTCCGGCGCGAAGGCGTCCTGCGCGGCGGCTACATCGCGAAGAAAGAGAGCGGCAAGCTCGACCTCATCCTCCTCTCCTGCGGCAGCGAACTGCAACATGCGCTCGCCGCTGCGAAAGAGCTGGGCGAGGGAACACGCGTTGTTTCCATGCCCTGCTTCGAGCGCTTCGAGCGCCAGCCGGAAATTTACCGTGCGGAAGTCCTGCCTAACGAATGCAGACGCCGGGTCGCGATCGAGGCCGGCATCCCGGAGATCTGGTCGCAATACGTCGGGCTCGACGGCAAAATCGTCGGCCTGCATCGTTTCGGCATGAGCGCCCCGGGCGCCGAGATCATGAAAGAGCTCGGCATCGACGCCCAGCACGTGATCGACGCCGCGCGCTCGCTCTAAACGTCATCCGCCAGGCTAGAGCGGCTCGCGCTCTTCCCGGGCGCGGTCTTCGAAGCGGGTGAACTCCTTGCGGAAGGTGAGGGGGATGTCGCCGGTCGGGCCGTTACGCTGCTTGGCGATGATGAGGTCGGCCTTGCCTTCGGTCTCGTCTTTTTCTTCCTCGGTGTCGGCGTAGTATTCCTGCCTCACGAGAAGTCCGACGACGTCGGCGTCCTGCTCGATGCTGCCAGATTCGCGCAGATCGCTCAGCCGCGGCCGGCCTTTGCTGTCGCCGGTGCGGTTTTCCGGGTTTCGATTGAGCTGGGCGGCGACGATGATCGGGATCTTGAGTTCCTTGGCGAGGCCTTTGATGCCGGCGGAGATTTCCGAGATTTCAATCTGGCGATTTTCCTGGCCGCGACGCGAGGTGGAGCGGAGCAACTGGAGGTAGTCGATCACGATCAGCTCGATGTCGTGCTGCGCCTTGAGGCGGCGGGCTTTGGCGCGCAGCTCCAGGATATTTAGGCCGGGGCTGTCGTCGATGAAGAACCGGGCCTCGGCCAGTTTCGAGGCGGCGGCGGTGAGCTTGGGAAAATCGCGATCGGCCAGAAAAGTGCCGTCGCGCACTTTTTGTGAGTTCACCCCGGCGCGGGAACAGAGGAGGCGCTGGACCAATTGTTGCGCGCTCATTTCCAAGCTAAAGACGGCGACGGCGCGGTTTTCGTTCACCGCCACGTGCTCGGCGATGTTCATGGCAAGCGCGGTTTTGCCCATGCTGGGACGGGCGGCGATCACGATCATCTCCGATGGGTGCAACCCGCTCGTGAGGCGATCGAAATCCTTGAATCCGGTGGAGAGGCCGGTGATGCCGCCCTGCTGTTGATAGAGCTTCTCGATCGCCTCGATCGCGTCCATGACCTGGTCTTTCATGGAGACGGCCTTCTCCTTGAACCGGTCTTCGCCGACGGCGTAGATTTTTTGTTCCACTTCGTCGAGCAGGTTGTCGACTTGGTCCTGCTCCTCATAGGAACGCCGCGCGCCCTCGGTGCAGGCGCTGATGATCTCGCGCAGAATGTATTTGTCGCGGACGATCTCAAGGTAGTAGCCGACGTTTGCCGCGGTCGGGACGAAAGTGAAGAGACTGGTGACGAAAGGCGGGCCGCCGATCAAGTCGAGCAGGTTCCGGTCGCGCAGGATCTGTGTGAAGGTGATCAGGTCGATGCCCTGGCCGGCATTCCAGAGATCGACCAAAACGGTGTAAACGGTCTGGTGGGCGGGAATGTAGAAATAGTTCTCGTTGATCTTCTCAACGACCTCGGCAATGGCGTCGCGCGGGGAGATGAGCATGGAGCCGAGGACGCCCTGCTCGGCCTCAACGCTATGGGGGAGGGCGCGGTGAATATCTACGGGAGAACCTGCGGATGACTGGTCAATAACTTTTCCGCCATTCCGCACTGCCGAGCCTCGGCCAGCGCCATTTGTCGCTGACTTGCGAGGCCCCCCGGGTTCATTCCCTTGGGGACTTCTCGGCATTTAATTTAGTTCGTGCGTTTGCGGGGTCCGCGGGTCCTGTCGGCCGATTCTTCGGCCGGCGCTTCCGTTTTCGGTTCTTCGGAAGATTTGACGTTGAACTTGAAGACCGCTTTGACGTCAGGGTGCAACTTGAGCGCCACCTCGTGTTCGCCGGTCGTCTTAATCGGGTGCTCAAGAACGAAAAGATGCCGATCGATTTCGCGACCGATCTCGTTTTTCAGGCGCTCAGCCAGGTCGTTCGCAGTGATGGAGCCAAACGCTTTGCCCGTCTCGCCGGTATGGAGAACGAAGGTGACTTTGAGTTTACCGATGCGGCGGGCGAGTTCGTCGGCCTCGTTCAATTCTTTCGCTTCACGTTCGGCGCGCTTTGCCTTCAGGGTGTCGAGCTGGCGCATGGAGCGCGGCGTCACTTCAGAGGCTTTGCCGGTCGGCAATAGGAAGTTGCGAGCGTAACCGCGCCGGACTTTGATAACGTCGGCTTCGGCACCGAGGCCGGGGACGTTTTCAGTCAGGATAATTTGAGTAGAAGGCATGAGATTGGGCAGCTGAATTTAAAAGCATTCCGCGCGAGCGGGAAGGCACAGGGGACGAGAGTATAGAGTGCGAGGCGTGGCTGTCAACGCGGAGACGACCTCGCCTCCGCGCGTTTGACGGCGAGGTCGCAGCGTGGTGCCGGCCTGTGATTAATCGAGATCGTAAACCTCCAAAAGACCGATTCCGGAGCCGCCAGCGGCGCCGCTCACAACGGCGGTGTAAGCGCCGGCGGGCAGGTGCAGAATGCTGGTGGCCTCGAGCGGGTCGCTCGGCGCCAAGCCCTGCTTGGTAATGTCGAGCGCGCTCGTGTCGTCCTGCCAATCGTCGTTGCCGGCGATGGCCACGCCATTGATATCAAAGACGGTGAACGTGGGATTCTGTAATGGATCGCTGATTCCCGACGCGGAGAGCGAAGGACCGAGCGCGCGGATGACGACGGTCGCATTTGCCACATCGCCCACGATGAAGCCGCCGATCAAGACATCGTCGCCGGTGCCGACCATGCCGCGGGTGCTGATGTTCGCGAGCTGCGAGTCCGCCACGGGCGAGAGGTCGTAGACTTCGACCAGGCCGATGCCGGAGGTCGCGTCCTTGCCCGTCGCCACCAGGGTGTAAGCCCCAGGGGCGAGCGTTTGCACGGTGGCGGATTCGGCCGGATCGGTCGGAGCCAGTCCTTCAGCGGTCAATTCCGCCGCGCCGGCGTCGCTTTCCCAATCGTCATTGGTTGCGATCTCGGTTCCGGTGCCATCGAAAAGGGTAAGAACGGTGTCGGCCAGAGTGCCAGCGACACCGGAGTTACTGAGCGACGGTCCCAGGACACGCAACGCCACTTTCTTATCGTCGGGGCCGGTGACGATGAAACCGCCGATCAGGGCCGAGTCTCCGGTGGAGATGTTGCCACGGGTCGAGATGTTCAGCGCCTGCGGTCCGACACTGGGGAAACTCGTCTTTTCCAGATGCAGCGGGAGCGAGGCATAAGCGGTGTCGCAGAAAACCGTCGGGTATTGATAGTGGAAGATCTTATTGCCGGCGGCGTCGAGACCGAGGAGCTCGGCAAAGGGCGTCGTGGCCATGAAGCCGCCGACGAAGGCATAGTCGACGAGGTAATTCAGCGGCGCATCCTCATAGACGCTACTGCAGATCGGATCCAGGACGGATTGATCGCGCTCGTAATTCCAAACGACGGTCGAAGTGCCAACGCCGCCCATGCTCGTGTCGGCCAGATTCAGCTTATGCTTGCGCGGGCTGGCATAGGTGCGGTTGACGCCTGGCGGCTGGTGGAAAGTGCCGAAGAAACCGTTGTCGAAGAGCAAAAGATGCTGGTCGTAACTGATGGAGGTGGAGTGCTGACCGATCGGGGGGAGGCTGCCCGGGGTCATGTAGATCGCAAACTGGGCCAAGGAAGGAAATGTGAACCACTTCTTGGTCTGATCCCCGAGGATCCACTTGATTGCACCCGTCTCGTAGTCGAGGCAGATGAGGAAGTTTTCCCGGCTGGAAACAATCACAGAGTCATCGGCGCGATTATAAGTGACGGCGTTGCTGTGGAACCAATCCTGCGGCGTCGGAAAGACAAACTCGTTCGGATCGTCCCCCCCCGCGACCATGGCCGCGCTGATGATATCGGCCAGGTTCCACGTCTTGAGCAGCGCCCCATCCGTGGCGATCTCCACGACGACCGACTCGTAGAAGGAAGTTGTATCTGCCTGAAGAAGCAGGCCGGTTTTGCCTGGATCGATATTGTGGTGGAAAGCGGTGATTTCGGCGCTGCTATAGTCCCCGAGCGGGGTGATCGCGCCATCGAGGTCGACGCGGGAGAGCGTGCTCCCGCTGGCCGCATAGGCGGCACCCTCAAAGAAGGTGGAGGCTGCCGTAAGTGCATTTGCAATGCCGAAAGTACTCACCCAGCGCAGTTCCCCGTCGGTATCGAGGATGACCGGTGAGTAGTCTCCGCAACCAGAGCGGATGAAGATATAATCGTAACTCAGCTCGGTGCTGTCAGTCCGTGCCTGCAGAACCGTCGGCGTCTTATAGCCGCAACCCTGGTCGACGAAAGAGTCGGTCGCAATGGTGGTGCTATCGGACTTGGAAGAGCCATCGAGGAAGTGATAAGTCAAAGTGACGGTGTTGGTGAAGCCGTCGTAAAGCCCATAGACCGGGAGAAAGATGTCCGTGCTCGGCGGCACGAAGTAGCCGCGGCTGACCATGTAGTCCTGGGAGTAAGTCCCCGACAGAGGCCGGATTACGGAACCGGGCTTGGGCGTGACCGTAAACTGGATACTTTTGAGCACGCTGGTGTCACTCGCGCTCAGGGAAAGCTGACTAATAAAGGGGGTCGGACCGGCGGTCTGCCCCGTGATCGTGATGACGGTGTCGTCGGCCTGGGTCGCGAAGGAATTGCCAGCGCAAAAAGCGAGGGCTGCGGTCAGGACAAACAGTGCGGTCTTTTTCATAGATAGTTCCAGTTATCTTTGTTGAGTTGCAGGACGAGAGGCACAATGGCAGAAGAAAGAGATATCCCAAGTGGAATTTGACCGCGAATCCAACTTTTTTGCTCGCTCGCAGTCGCTTCCCCGTACCATCGCGAAAGCGCATTCCCGATCGGCTTTACCGCGGAACCGGTCACGGCGAATCGAGGTTGTAAATCTCGAGCAGTCCTGTGCCGGTGCCATCGACGGCGCCGTTGACGATGGTCGTGTAGGCGCCCGCAGGGAGGAAGAGAATGGTGGCGGCTTCGGCCGGGTCCCCGGGAGCGAGATTGTTCTCAGTGAGATCGAGCGCGTTGGGGCCATCCTGCCAGTTGTCGTTGGTGGCAAGGCTGACGCCGTTGCCATCATAAACTGTAAGGATGGGGTCGGATAAAGGATCGTTCACGCCGAAAGGAGCGAGAGAAGGCCCCAGCGCACGCAGGACCACGCTCGAATTTGCCACATCCCCTACGATGAATCCTCCGATGAGCACCTTGTCCCCGGTGCCAATGACTGCTCGCGTGCTCAAATTGGCCAGGCGGGTAGAGTCTGCGGCCGAGAGGTCATAAGCTTCTACGAGGCCGAGTCCGGTCGCCCCATCCTTGCCCGTCGCTACTACAGTATAGGACCCGGGGGTTAACGTCTGCACCGTAGCGGCTTCCGCGGTGCTACCAGGTGCGAGTCCTTCGGCCGTGAGATCATCAGCGCCGGCGTCAGTTTGCCAGTCGTCATTCGTCGCGATCACCGCGCCGGTTGAGTTATGCAAGGTCATCACGGGATCGGCCAGCGTGTCCGCAACGCCGGCATCGGAGAGAGAAGGACCGAGCACGCGCAAGGCGACTTTCTTATTCTCGGTTCCCGTGACGATGAAGCCGCCGATCAAGGCGTCATCCTCCGTTCCCACGTTGCCGCGGGTCGAGAGGTTGAGTGCCTTTGGCCCCACCGTCGGAAACCTGGTGCTCTCCAGATGCAGCGGGATGGCATTGAAGGCGGTATTGCAATAGGTGGTCGGCCCGTATTGGTAATAGAAGATCGTCTTGCCCCCCGCATCCAATCCCAGAAGCTGGGCATAGGCGGGATCCGGGGTGAAACCATTCACAAAGGAGTAGTCGATCAGGTAATTGAAGGGAGCGTCTTCATAAACGCTCGCGCACAAGGGCGTGAACACGCTCTGTCCCATTTCGAAGTTCCAGACTTCGGTCGCGAGCCGGGCCTCCTGGTCGATCTCATACTTTCGCGGGGCGGAGAAGGGGCGATAGACCCCGGGTGGCTGCTGGAAGGCGCTGAAGTAACCGTTATCGAAGAGAAGAAGCTTTTGGTCGTGCGTGATCGAAAGCGCATGCTGACCGATCGGAGCGAGGGTGTCCGGTCCGAGATCGAGAGCATACAGGGTGAGAGAGGGGAACTGTCCCCATTTCTTTGTCTGATCACCCAGAATCCACTTAATCGCGCCGCTTTCGTAATCGAGACAGATGACGAAATCCTCACGGCTGGAGATGGCGAGGGAATCGTCCGCCCGGTTATAGGTCACGGCGTTATTATGAAACCAGTCGTCCGGCGTCGGATAAACAAACTCGCTCGGATCGTCGCCGCCCGCGATCATGGCCGAGCTGATAATCTCTGCCAGGTCCCAGATCTTTACGACATTGCCGAGGCGATCGACTTCGATGTTGGTAGATTCGAAATAAGAGGTGGTGTTGGCGTCGAGGATGAGGCCCACCTTGCCGAGGTCGATCGTATGATGGAGAAAGGTCACCCCGATGTCGCTGTAATCGTGCAGGAAGGTGACGGCGCCGTCGAGATCGAGCCGATAAAGGCTGGTCCCTTTGGCGATGAAGAAAGCGTTGTCGTAGAAAGTCGCGCTGATGTCCGAGATGCCGGCTGAGCCGACCCAGCGGACTTCGCCGTCCGTGTCGACGACGGCGGGGGAGAAGCTATCGCACCGGCCCTTGATCATGATGTAATCGTAACTCAGCTCGGTGCTATCGGTCCGCGCCTGCAGAACCGTCGGTGTCTTATAACCGCAGCCTGGATCGTCGAAGACCTCAGTCGTGATCGTTGTGCTATCGGACTTGGAGGAGCCATCGAGGAAGCGATAGGTCAGCGCGACGGTGTTGGTAAAGCCGTCGTAGAGTCCGTAGATCGGAAGAAAGATGTCCGTGCTCGGCGGCACGAAATAACCGCGGCTGACCATGTAGTCCTGGGAGTAAGTTCCGGACAGGGGCCGGGTTACGGAACCGGGCTTGGGCGTGACAGTGAACTGGATGCTCTTGAGCACGCTGGTGTCACTCGCGCTCAGGGACAGCTGACTAATAAAGGGAGTCGGACCGGCGGTCTGCCCCGTGATGGTGATGACAGTGTCGTCGGCCTGGGTCGCGAACGCATTGCCGGCAAGAAAAGTGAGAAAAGAAACGAGGTAGAGAGCCGGCTTTTGCATCGGGATCAGGGTCAGAAGTGCGGGAGTTAGATCATCCCAAGCTTCATGCGCCCGGCTTCGCTGATCATGTTCTGGTTCCATGGCGGATCCCAGACAAGTTGCACATCGGCTTCGTCGATGCCGTCGATGCTCAGGATTTTGCTCTGGGCGTCATTCGCGATGGCCGGGCCCATCCCACAACCCGGGGCGGTGAGGGTCATCTTCACTTCCACTTTGGTGCCGCCCTCCGGCTTTTGCACGAGGCTGCAATCATAGACCAGGCCGAGGTCGACGATGTTGACCGGGATTTCCGGGTCATAGCACTGTTTCAATTGTTCCCAGACCGCCTTCTCATCCACCGGTCCCCCTGCTCCCGACGAAGCGGGTTTGTCGCCGTTCTCCGCCGCCGGCTTTTCCAAACCGAGCGCGTCGAGGTCCTTTTCGGCGACGCGGGCCAGGCCTTGATAGGTGGCAATCGTGTAGCTGCCGCCCAGGGTCTGGGTCACGACTCCGGGCGTGCCAGCGGGAATTGTCGTCTTGGTGCCGGCCGGGATCTGGATGACTTCGAGGTCGCGGGACGTGGTGAATTCAGTGTTTTCGTGCATGAGAAAAAGTTCGTTAGGTTAGGAATCGAGGACGATTTTTAATTTCTTCTGCGGTGTGGCAGCGGGGGTAAAAGAATCCATCAGGGTCGGCGACGGGGCCGTTTGCGGGGCGGGCGCCGGAGCGCCGCTCAGTGCGGAACGCAGCGCGCCTTCCACTAATTGCGCGCAATGAATCTTTACCGGCGGCAACGCGCCTAACGGCGCCGCCAGCTCTTCGCCCGACATCGACATTGCTTCGTCGATCGTCTTCCCGGCGAGCATTTCGGTCGCCACGCTGGCTACCGCGATCGCGGTCTGGCAGCCAAAAGTCTGGAAGGTCGCGCGATCGATCACCTTGCGCCCGCCCTCTTCCTTGAACTTGACCCACATCCGCAACATATCGCCGCAATCAGCGCTACCGACCGTGCCGATGGCGTCGGCATTTTCCATCTCGCCGAGGTTTTGCGGGTTCTTCACCGCCGCTTCGATCCGTTGTTCGAGGTCGTCGTTCATTCGTTAGGCGTTTTCCAGGTGGTAGCGGGGCAATTTCGGATCCACTTCCGCGCTCCAGGCATCGATCCCGCCGCGCAGGCTTTTGATTTTCTCGAAGCTGTGCCCTTGAAAATAGGCGGCCGCATCCATGCTCCGCGCGCCTTGGTGATCGTAAATCACCACCAGATCCAAGCGTGACCACTTGGCCAAAATTTCCTGCATGAATTCCTGGGTGAATAGCTTCGCGCCCGGGAGTTTCACCGCGTCGTATTCCTCGCGCGTCCGAATATCGAGGAGGTGAATCGTCTCGCCTCCGGCAAGTCGATCGGCCAGCTCGCGGGGCTCGATTTGCAGCGCGCGATCGGCCGCGTCGCTCGTTAAAATATGCTCGGTCACTTCGTCGACATCGAGGTTTTCATTCCGCGCACACACTCCAGCCAGCGTCTCTTCCGGGCTAAAGCCGCAACTCGCGCAGCCGCCGATATGGTAGCGACGAAAGAGCGCGCGCTGCGCGCCGGGAAACTGTTCCAGGAGCTCACGCATGGTGGTGTCGGGATCGATCGTTGCGGTGGAATTCATCGCGCTCCAGTGTAGCGGCGGTCTATGACCGTCGCAAACAGCCGGGCGCGTTGAGGCCGTGCCCGCTATAACTTCTCCGGCGTGCCGAGCAGTTCGGTCACACGTTGCAGGAGCCGGCCGGCGCCGCCACCGTCGAGGCTGCGATGATCGAAGCTGAGAGTGAGTTCGGCCTGCGTCGTCGGCAGGAATTGCTTTTTCTCCTCGCTCCAGGTCGGCGCTTTTCTTCCCGCGCCGAGGCCCAGGAGCAGCGTCTGGTCGGGCAGGGGAATGGGCGTGCCCCAATCGAGGCCGAAAGTGCCGAAATTGGAAACCGAAGCGATGCCGCCGGCGGTCATCTCGGAAGTGACACGGCGGCGGCGCGCGAGGTCGACCAGCTCGGTGTAGCGACTCGTTAGGTCAGCGAGAGAAGTTTTATCCGCGCCGCGAATGACCGGGACCATGATCCCATCCTGCGCTTCCACTGCGACGCCGATATCGATCGATTCCGAACGCAAGGCGCGATTGCCAACCAGACGTGCTGCTGCCGCCGGCGTTTCCGCCAAAGCCAAAGCCAGCGCACGCAAAACATACAAGGCCGGGCCCGGTTTCGGATCGCGCTTCTTGCGATCCTCCAGCACCGGGTCGAGACAAACCGAAAGGCCCACCGTTGCCAGTGGTCGCGTCCAGCTGCGCCGCATCGCATCGGCCACGCCGGTGCGGATCGCGCTCGCGTCTTCCGCCGTTTGTTTCTCCAGGCTGCCGAGAAATGTTTCCAGATCCTTGATCGTGACCCGCCCGGCATTGCCACTCCCTTGCACGGCCGCGAGATCGGCCTGCGTGAGTTTCAGTTCGGCCATGCGCGCCTTCACCCGCGGCGAAAGAAAGCCCGCGCCTTTCGCACTCGCCGGCACTGGCAAGCCGCCGGCTTTATCCGCCTGAGAATAGGTGTCGATCTGCGGCAGGCTCGTCTCGTCCACTTGGAAATGGGAGCCGCTTCCGTTCTGCGTTTTCGCCGCTTTGGCAGACTCCTCTTCGCGGCCGGGCACTTCTTTCGCCACTTCGCCCTTAGGCGGCTCTGGAACGGCTTTGACAAAACGCGCCGCGTCCGCCTCGCTCGCCTCGATGTAGCCGAGGATCGCGCCGACCGCATACACGCCTTTCACTTCCGCATCGATCTTCGCGATCTCGCCGGGGCACGGCGTGGTCACGCCCATGACCGCTTTGTCGGTCTCGACCTCGATGATTTCCTGGTCGGCCGCGACCTTGTCGCCGGGCTGGACCTTGATCGCGACGATCGTCGCCTCGGCCATCGATTCGCCGAGCTGTGGCATGGTGATTGGAACTTTCGGCATTTAGAAAAGTTGAGAGTTGATGGTTGAAAGTTGAGAGCGCTACTCGGCCAGGACCTGGCGTGCTTTGGCGGCGATCGATTTCGCATTCGGGCGATGATCGACCCAGAGATTCGGATGATACGGAATCGGCGTGTCCCTGGCGTTGATCCGCGCCGGCGAGGCATCGAGGAGATGGAAACCTTCCGTCGCGACGCGCGCGATCACTTCCGCCGTCGCGCCGCCCCACGGAAACGACTCGCCCACGCAGAGCAGCCGTCCCGTGCGCGCGACCGAGGCGAGCACCGTCTCGGTATCGAGCGGCTTGATGCTGCGCAGATCGACCACCTCGATCTCAAACCCATCCGCGCTGAATTCCTTCGCCACCGCGAGCGCCTCGTGCACCATCGCGCTGTAGGTCACGATGCTCAGGTCGCGGCCTGGCCTAACGATGCGCGCCTTCCCGATCGGAAGCCGGTCTTTCGGCAGGGCGTCGGCCTTGAGGTGGTAATAAAGATACTTGTGCTCGCAGTAAACGACCGGGTCATCGATCGCGACCGCGTCGATCAACATCGTGTAGGCATCTTCCACCGTCGCCGGCGTGACCACGACCAGCCCGGGATAATGCGAGTAAATCGCCTCCATGCTCTGGCTGTGAAACGGGCCGCTCCCTTTCGTCCCGCCGGAGGGCAGGCGCACCGTGATCGGGCAGGGGATATTCGTCCGCCAGTACTGCGTGCCGGCGTTGTTCAAAATCTGGTTTAGCGCCACGCTCGAGAAATCGGCGAACTGCATTTCCACGATCGGCCGCATCCCTTCCATCGCCGCGCCGATCGCGGTGCCGATCATGGCGTCTTCGCTGATCGGCGTATTCAGGACCCGGCCGGGAAATTTCTCCGCCAAACCCTTCGTCGCCTTGAAGGCTCCGCCGAATTTCCCGGCAATATCCTGGCCGTAGAGATAGACGCGCTCGTCCTCGCGCAGGAGATACGCCTGCGCTTCGCGGATCGCTTCGAGGTAAGTGATGCTCATGGAATTTGATCGACCAGAGTCCGCGTCGCCATGGCGCACCAATCTTCTTCACTCGCCACCGGCGCCGCTTCGCGTTGCGCGGTTTCGACCGCCTTCTCCACTTCCGCGGAAATTTCCGTGCGCCATTGCTTCAACATCGCCGCATCGAGCCAGCCCTTTTCCGCGATCAATTTCTCCGTCGCGAGCACGCAATCCTGCGCCCACGGTTCCTTCTTCATCTCCGCCGGCACATAGCTGGCGTCGTCATGCTCGCCGTGGCCGGCCAGCCGCAGAAGCGACGCCACCACCAGCTGCGGCGGACCGCCCTTGCGCGCCCGTTCCACCGCGCCGCCGATCACTTCGAGGCAATCGGCCAGCTTCGTCCCATCCACTTCATGCCCTTCGTAGCCGTAGCCCTTCGCCCGATCGACCAGCCTGTCGCAGGCAAATTGGCGATCGTTTTCGGTCGAATAAGCAAAGTGATTATTCGACGCCACGAGCACGAACGGCGCCTTCTCCACCGCCGCGATATTCATCCCCTCGTGCGTCGCGCCCGTCTGCATGCCGCCTTCGCCGATCGTCGTTAGGCCGACGAAATTCTTCTCCCCCTTCATC
>JALYQE010000030.1 GCA_030855965.1 Verrucomicrobiota bacterium
GCGATCGTCAGGCTGACGCCGTTGAGCGCGACCGAGCCCTTGAGCGCGGCGTAGCGGGCGAAGGCGGCCGGTAATTCCACCTCGAGGCGATGCTCCGCCCCGCTCGCGGCGTAGGCGATGACGCGCGTGGTGGCGTCGATGTGTCCCTGGACGAAATGCCCGCCGAGCCGGGCGGTCGCGGCGAGAGCGCGCTCGAGGTTAATCGAGCTTTCCGGTCGGAGCGCGCGCAGGTTGGTGCGGGCGAGCGTTTCCTCGAGGAGATCGAAGGTAAGGTAGCCTTGGCGAATGGCGGTCGCGGTCAGGCAGCAGCCGTTCACTGCCACGCTCTCGCCGGCCTGGAGGCCCTTGGCGATCGTCGGCGCGGCGACCTGCAGCTGCGTCCCGCCGTCGGTCGCGCGAATCCAGCGCACCCGGCCGACCTCTTCAATCAGTCCCGTAAACATCGAGCGGGAGATTACGCCGGGAACACCCGCCAGCGTCAAGTGCGCGAGTCGCGTCCGCTCCCGGCCCTAACGATCGGCGCGGTGCTTCTGCAATGTCCGAAATTGCCGGAAACTGCGAGGCAACGGGCTCGGATTCTCGGGCCAGCGAGGGGGAAGAGCTCGCTGGGGGCGCCGTGCGGTGGCGGAAGTTGGATCTCCCCCTGGCCCTGAAAATGCTCGTTAGGGACGCTCAAGCGGGGCGATTTTCTCCCGGCGGTGAAGCAGAATGCGACACGCGGCCGGGCGAAGGCGTTCAAAAATATTTTCAAAAAAATGAAAAAAACGCTTGTCAGGGGGTATTTCTTCCTGAATTCTCACCGCCAAACCTAACCAAACCAATGGAGAAACTAATGATCAGAACTGTAATTACGAAGTTCGGATTCCTTCGCACGGCCCTCGCGGTCGGCGCGGCGATTCCGATTCTTGCGGGTTCCGGTGCGTTCGCTCAAGAGCCTTCGCCCGCAGCCCTCAGTCCGGCCCAGCCGCTTAATGCGCCTGGTGCGACCGGTGCTGCTCCGCAGCCCGGCAGTGAACCGCCCACCAACGCCGACGGCTCAATCGCCGAAACCGAGCGCATCATCGTGACCGGTTCGCACATCCCGACGGCTCAGGAAGTCGGACCGAACCCGGTCCTCAACATCAACCGTGACCTGATCAACAAATCAGGCGAGCGCACCGCGGAGGAACTGATCAAGAATCTTCCGGTCGCCAACGGTGGTGGTGTGCCCGTTTCCAACAACGGCACTGGATTCACCCCGGGTGCGTCAGCGATCTCGCTGCGCGGCCTCGGACCTGAAGCCACCCTCGTGCTGATCGATGGACGCCGCGTGGCGCCTTATCCGATCGGCAACGGCGGAACTTCGTCGTTCTTCGATCTGCGCTCCATTCCGGAAGCGGCGATCGAGAGCATCGAAATTCTGAAGGATGGCGCCTCGACCACTTACGGCGCTGACGCCATCGCGGGCGTGGTGAACATCAAGCTGCGCAAAGATTACAAGGGCGCGGAAGCATCCATCGAGTACGGCAACACGACCGATAAAGACTCCAGTCTCTATCGCGCTTCCCTCATCTTCGGCGTGGGCGACGGCACTACCAACGTCACCGGCGTGCTGAACTTCTATCATCGCAATTCGATCTTCAATCGGGATCGCGGCTACTCCGCCGTGCCTCCGTTCCTGAGCACGAACTCGACTCCGGAAAACCTTCAACTGACCTTCGAGTCCGTAGTCGAAGCCGGTGGAACGCCTCCGGCCGGTTTCGGACCTGGTGATATCTTCTTCGGCCGCGCTCCCTTTGGTTCGGATGGTACCGACCCCGCGTCGGCCTTCGTCTTCACCGCGGGTCGTTCATCGACCTTCAACTTCAACCGCTTCTCGAGCTCCTTCCCGGAGATCGAAAACTACGGTGGATTTGTGAGCTTCGATCACAAGATCTTCGGCGACAGCATGGTTCTCTTCGGCAACGTGTTCTATCAGAACACGTCTTCGCATGACGAACTGGCGCCTTCCGCAACTGGCTCATTCC
>JALYQE010000033.1 GCA_030855965.1 Verrucomicrobiota bacterium
GCGAACGCGGGATGGAGCAAAATCTTGCGCTCGCTCCCGCCGGCTTCTTTAACCAGCCGGCTCATCACTTCGGTCGCGCGGTCCGTGCTGAAGGTGGAGCATTTCAAAATATTTCCCGGCCCGCGGATCGCCGTCCCAGATTTTTTCGAGGAGCTTGACCGTGCCGGCGATGATTTGGAGCAGATTATTCATCTCGCTCGCGGCCGCCGGGAGCAGGTCGCCGATCTTTTTCGCCAGCGGCTTGGTGGAAAAGTCGTCGCTCATTTCGAGACGGCTCCCCTTTCGGTCGGGCGGCCGGTCGGGCCGGGGCTGAAAGTTGACGGCATCGCAAACTATCGGAGCACCTCAAGTGCCGCCGGCGGAACTTTCACGCCGCCGCTTTCGCGGAGAGATGTGCCAGGCCGCGCTTTCGGGGTAGTTTGCCCTTCGTGAAAGTGAACGCCTCAAAATTCCGCGTGAAACCGGGCCGCACCTGGCGCTTGCAGCAGGCGCCAACCGCGATCGAGCCCCTCTACAAATCGAAGACGCATTACCGCAAGCTCCTCGCTCGCCAGATCGAGGAATTAAGCGAGCTCCAGAGCATGCTCTACGCTGACAATCGCTACGCTCTCCTCCTCATTTTTCAGGCGATGGACGCCGCCGGCAAAGACAGTGCGATCAAGCACGTCATGTCGGGGGTTAACCCGCAGGGCTGCGAGGTTTACAGCTTCAAGCAACCGAGCGCGGAAGAGCTCGATCACGATTTCCTTTGGCGGACAACGCGTTGCCTGCCGCAACGTGGCCGGATCGGAATTTTCAACCGCTCCTATTACGAAGAGGTGCTGATCGTGCGCGTGCATCCCGAGATTTTGCGCGCGCAATCGCTGCCCGACGAAGCGGCCGTTATAAAAACGATCTGGACCGATCGCTATCGTTCGATCAACGACCTCGAGAGCCATCTCTTCCGCAGCGGCACGCGCATCCTGAAATTTTTCCTTCACGTCTCAAAGGAGGAACAGCGCCAGCGCTTCCTCGACCGGTTGGAGGAGCCGGAGAAGAATTGGAAATTCAGCGTCGCGGACCTGGCCGAGCGCGACCTCTGGGACGACTACATGGCCGCCTACGAAGCCTGCCTCCGCGCCACCAGTACGAGGGAAGCGCCCTGGTTTGCGGTCCCGGCGGACGACAAAAAGAACGCGCGCCTGATCATTGCCGACGCCATCGTCGATGCGCTTAAGGAATTGAAAATGTCCTATCCGCAACCCGATCTGGCGCAGCGCAAGGAGTTGGAAAAAATCCGCAGGACTCTCTCCGATGAGAAGTCGTAGCCGAAGGTCGGCGCAGCGCTTTCGCTGATGACGGCCTCGCGTTTGAATTTCCGTCTCGAAGCCGAGGCCGCCGGCTCGCGCGCCCGGGCCGCGACTTTCCGCACCCTGCATAACGAAGTGCTCACGCCGCTCTTCATGCCGGTCGGGACCAAGGCGACGGTGAAGGCGCAGCTCCCGCGCACGCTCGAGGAAGCGGGCACCCAGATTCTGCTCGCGAATACTTATCACCTGCTGCTCCGGCCGGGCCCGGAAGTCTTTCGCCGCACCGGCGGCATCCACGGTTTCATGAGCTGGGAGCGCTCCGTCCTGACCGATTCCGGCGGATTCCAAATCTTCTCCCTCCCGCACTCCCGCGAGATGAGCGAAGAAGGCGCGCGCTTTCAGAGTTACCTCGACGGGCGCACGATTTTGCTCAGCCCCGAGGTCAGCATCGAGACCCAGATCGCGATCGGGAGCGACATCATGATGGCGCTCGATCAGTGCATCGCCTCGACCGCGGATGAAGCGAGTGCGCGCGGGGCGATGGAAATCACGCATCGCTGGGCGGCGCGCAGCCTGGCGGCACGGGGCGACTCGCCGCAATCGATGTTTGGCATCGTGCAGGGCGCGCTCTTCAAGGATCTGCGGCGGGAGAGCGCGGCGGCGTTAGGCGAAATGGCCTTCGATGGTTTTGCCATCGGCGGGCTCGCGGTCGGCGAAGGCCGGAACGAGCGCGAAGACATCTGCGAATTCACCGCCCAGCTTTTGCCTAACGACAGACCGCGCTACCTCATGGGCGTCGGCACGCCGCTCGACATCCTCGAAGCCGTTCATCGCGGGGTCGACATGTTCGATTGCATCATGCCGACGCAATTGGCGCAGCGCGGTGCCGTTTTTACCTCGCGCGGTTTTCTCCAGATGCGCCGCGGGGTCTACAAATTTTCCAACGACAAGCTCGATCCGGAATGCCATTGCCCGACCTGCGCCCGCTACTCGCGCGCCTACCTCCATCACCTCACGAAAGCGAGCGAGACGCTGGGCTGGCAGCTCCTCGGCAAGCACAACATCCATTTCTATCACCAGCTCATGCGCGACATCCGGGCCAGCATCCTGGAGGGCCGCTTCGGGGAATTTTACCGGGAAAAACGCGAGAGCCTGCAGGAGTCGGACCGCGAATTTCCCGCGCTCCGTCCCAAGCCGGCGCGGGTCAAGTCGATGTCGTTAGGCAACTACGAAGTCCACATTGCGCACGAAGGTTTCGCCAGCGTGCGGCAGGTTTCGTCGGGCGAGATCATGCACATGCGGACCCCGCCGATGGAAGAGGC
>JALYQE010000047.1 GCA_030855965.1 Verrucomicrobiota bacterium
GGACGGAGATCCTGCATTTTCGCAAGGCTTTCCATGGGCGCAGCGGCTACACCATGAGCCTGACCAATACCGATCCGGTCAAGGTGGACCTCTTCGCCAAGTTCGCCTGGCCGCGGGTCTCCACTCCTTGGATCGACTTCTCGTTAGCCGAACCGGAGCGGACGAAGGACGTGATCGAGCGGGAAAAGAAATCCGAAGCGGAGATCATGCAGTTCATTGGTGAAAAAGGTGTCGATATCGCCGCCATCATCATCGAGCCGATCCAGGGCGAAGGCGGCGACAATCATTTCCGCGCGGAATGGCTGCAAACTCTCCGCCGGATCTGCGACGAGAACGAGATGCTCCTTATTTTCGACGAAGTGCAGTGCGGGATGTGCGTCACCGGCCGCAACTGGTGCTGTGAACATTTCGGCGTCATGCCCGACCTGATGGCCTTCGGCAAAAAAGCGCAGGTCTGCGGCGTGATGGCCGGTCCGCGGCTCGATGAAGTGAAGGACAACGTTTTTCGTCTCCCGAGCCGGATCAACTCCACCTGGGGCGGCAACTTCACCGATATGGTGCGCTCGACCTATTTCCTCGAAATTATCGAACAGGAAAACCTGGTCGAAAACGCCGGCCTCGTCGGGGAGCATTTCCTCAATCGCCTGCTCGAACTGCAAAAAGAAAACCCGATTATGACCGCCGTGCGCGGGCGCGGTTTGTTCCTCGCCTTCGACCTGCCCGACCCGGCGACGCGGGACGAATTTTGGAAGGGACTCTTCGACGGCGGCGTCTTCGCCCTGAAATCGGGCGAACGCGCAATTCGCTTCCGCCCGGCGCTCGATATCACGAAGGAAGTGATCGACGAGGCCATCGACCTGATCCGCCAGCAATGCGCGCGGATGCGAAAGTAAACATGACTGAACTTCTCGAAAAACTCGGCATCTCCGGCACCGCCGACGGCGCCTTCTCCGGTGAATGGCACGGCAGCGGGCCGGTCCACGAAAAAATTTCGCCGGTTCACGGCAAGTTGTTAGGCAAATATCGCACCGCCTCGGCGGAGGATTACGACAAGGTGATGAACCGCGCGCTCGCCGCCTTCGAAGAGTGGCGTGTCACCCCGGGTCCGGTCCGAGGCGAAACTGTTCGTCAACTCGGCAACGCCCTGCGCGAGCAGAAGGAAGACCTCGGCAAACTCGTCTCGCTCGAATCGGGCAAGATTCTCGCCGAAGGCAAAGGCGAGGTGCAGGAGATGATCGACATCTGCGACTTCGCCGTCGGGCAGTCGCGCATGCTTTACGGCCTAACGATTCAATCCGAGCGGCCGAATCATCGATTGATGGAGCAATGGCATCCGCTTGGCGTGGTCGGGGTCATCTCGGCGTTCAATTTTCCTGTCGCGGTCTGGTCGTGGAACGCGGCGCTGGCCGCGGTCTGCGGAGACGCGACCGTTTGGAAACCGTCGGAGAAAACCCCGCTGACCGCGATTGCCGTGATCAAGATTGCGGAGCGCGTTTGCCGCGCGACCGGCGCTGATCCGGCGATTTTCACTCTCCTAATCGGTGACCGCAAAGCAGTCGGAGAAAAACTCGCGGCCGATCGACGGATCCCGCTCGTCTCGGCGACCGGCTCGGTGCGGATGGGCATCGATGTCGCAAAGACGGTGCATGGCCGGCTCGGTCGCAGCATTATGGAACTTGGCGGCAACAACGCGCTTATTGTCTGCCCGAGCGCGGATCTCGAGATGGCGGCACAATCGATTTTCTTCGGTGCAGTCGGGACGGCCGGCCAGCGTTGCACTTCCACCCGGCGCGTTATCGCGCACGAGTCGATCGCCGATAAATTGCGCCAGAAACTTTTGGCGGCCTACAAGTCGGTGCCAATCGGCAATCCGCTCGACGAAAAAACCTTGATGGGTCCGCTGATCGATTCGCAGGCGGTCGACACCGTTCTTGATTCGATTAAGAAACTGAAAGCCGAAGGCGGCGAAGTCCTTTACGGCGGCGAGCGTCTCGATGGCGACAAATACGAGGGCGGTTGCTACATGACGCCCTGTCTTGCGGTGGCGAAACCCGATTACAAGATCGTGCACGACGAAACTTTCGGGCCGCTCCTTTATCTGCTGACTTATCGCGATTTCGACGAAGCGATCGCGATCAACAACGGCGTGCCGCAGGGTCTGACCTCGGCGATTTTCACCAACGACGTGCGCGAGGCGGAGAAGTTTCTTAGTCCAGCGGGTAGCGATTGCGGCATCACCAACGTCAACACCGGCACGAGCGGCGCGGAAATCGGCGGCGCCTTTGGCGGCGAGAAAGAAACCGGCGGCGGCCGCGAGAGCGGGAGCGATTCCTGGAAGAGCTATATGCGGCGCACGACCAACACGATCAACTACTCGACCGAACTGCCGCTCGCGCAGGGTATCCGGTTCGGCGGTCCGGACGAAGGCAGCGCGACCGCCTAACGGATCACTTTTCAACGAAACGGAGCGCCCGATGGCAATCTTGATCGACGAAACGAAGCGCGTCCTGGTGCAGGGAATCACCGGCCGGGAAGGTCAGCCCGCACTCGCCTGATGCGCGAATACGGAACCCAAGTGGTCGCCGGAGTGACGCCGGGCAAAGGCGGACAGAGCGTGCTCAATACGCCGGTTTTCAATACGCCGCGGGAAGCGGTCGATTCGTTAGGCGAGATCGATATTTCAGTCCTCTTCGTGCCCGCGGCGGGCGTGAAAGACGC
>JALYQE010000059.1 GCA_030855965.1 Verrucomicrobiota bacterium
CGGCGCAGGGAATTGAGGAACGTTTCGCGCTCGAGCGTGACGCGCTCTTTCATTTCACCCGGAATGACCTGGCGATAGTTGGGATAATTTCCCTCGATCAATTTCGAAACGAGGAGCGTGTTGTTGAGATCGAACGCGATCTGACCGCTGCCTACACTCACCCGCACGTCGCCATCGTCGGTCAGGAGGCGCTGCAATTCCGTCACCGCCTTGGTTGGAACAATGATGTCGGCTTCGTGGCTGCGCGGGAATTCGAGATCGATGTCGAGCATCGCGAGCCGGCGGCCGTCCGTCGCAACCAGCGTCAGCTTGTTGTCCTTGAAGCTGAAGAGGACGCCGTTCAGGACATAGCGCGTCTCATCGGTCGAGATGGCGTAGGAAGTTTTGCGCAGGCCGTCGCGCAAATCTTTCTGCCGGATCGTCACGACCTTGGAATCGTCGAACTTCGGGAGAGGCGGAAATTCCTCCTCCGGCAGGCCGAGGATTTTGAAAAAGCTTTGCCCGCTGCGAATGGAGGCGGCGTTCTTGCCGTCGACGTCGAACTGGATTTCGCTCGAGGGGAGCTCGCGAATGATGGTGAAGAGCCGCCGTGCCGGCAGCGTGGTGGCGCCTTCTTTCTCGATCGTCGCCTCGAAGCTCCCGCGGACGCCGACGTCGAGGTCGGTCGTCGTTAGGCGCACTTCACTTCCGTTCGTCTGCAAAAGGACGTTGGAGAGAATCGGCAGCGTGGTGCGCGTGCTGACGACGTTCTGAACCTGTTGCAGACATTCGAGAAGCTTTTCTTTCGTGACGCTAAATTTCATGAAGGCGGATAGGAGAGTCGTTAAGATGTAAGGCTTCCGATTTTATCCGGCAACCGCAATCTCGCGGGGGAACGGTTATCGTTGCAGGGCGCTATCGATGAACGAAATCGTTTGCCGGATTTTATCCTGCTCTTGCATCCGCTTCTTCACCAGCTTGCAGGCGTGCAGGACGGTGCCGTGATCGCGGCCGCCGAAGGCTTCGCCGATTTCGTTGAGCGAGGCTTTCGTGAGTTCGCGGGCCAGATACATCGCGATCTGGCGCGGGAAGGCAATGTTGGCGGGACGACGTTTGCTCGTCATGTCGGCGAGACGCACGTCGTAATGTTCGGCCACGCGCCGCTGGATCTGATCGATCGTGACCGCGCGGCGCGCTTCTTCCTGCAAGATATCTTTCAGGAGATGCTCGACGACTTCATTCGTCAGTTCCCGGCCGCTGAGCGAAGCGAACGACGCCACGCGCATGAGCGCGCCTTCCAAACGGCGGACATTGGTTTTGATCCGCGTCGCGAGGAAATCGAAAATCTCGTCGCGTAGTTTGATTTTGAGGGTGAACGCCTTCTTGCGCAGAATCGCCATCCGCGTCTCGACATCGGGCGGCTGCAACTCCGCGGTCAGGCCCCATTCGAACCGCGAGACGAGTCGATGCTCGAGGTTGGCGATCTCCGAGGCCGGCCGATCGCTCGAGAGAACGATCTGCTTATGGCCGTCGAAGAGAGTGTTGAAGGTGTGGAAAAATTCTTCCTGGGAGCGCTCTTTCCCGCCGAGAAAATGGATGTCGTCGATCAGAAGCAGATCGGCCTGGCGATAGCGCTTGCGGAATTTAACCAGGTTGTTGTGCTGGATCGCGTCGATGAATTCGTTGATGAACAGCTCGCTCGAGAGATACATGACGCGGGTGTTCTTGCCCCGCGCGCCGATGTATTGCCCGATCGCCTGCATCAGGTGCGTTTTGCCCAGCCCGACGCCGCCGTAAATGAAAAGCGGGTTGTAGGTTTTGGCCGGCGATTGCGCGACCGCGAGGCTGGCGGCGTGCGCGATTTCATTGTTAGGGCCGATCACGAACGATTCGAAAGTATTGCGCGGATTAAGGCCCGGCGTCTTGTTGGCGCGCGAGGCCGCGGCCTGCGCCCGCGGCGAAACCGTAGGCTCGGGGTCGGCCGCATCAGAGCCAGCGGAAGTATCGACCGCGCAGACAAACTTGACCGCGCGCGGTCCGCCAAGGACGTCGCTGATCGACGCTTGCAAAGCCGGCATGTGATTACTCTCGATCCAGAACTGGTAGATATTGTTCGGGACCAAAAGCGTGATCGCTTCGGCGTTCGCGCTGGTCAGCTTTACGGCGGAAAACCAGCGCTTAAAAGTATCGGCGCTGACCTGGGGTTTTAAAGCTGCGGAAACCTTCGTCCACAACTGGGCACACTTCTCGTCCATGGCGACTTGTTAACAGCGTTAAATAACGCCGAAAGCGATCGGGAAAGTTGAATAAAAACCGGTCGCGCGTCGCGCCCGGCCGAAGAAAAACGCGCCGAGCTGTTCGTTAGCGCGAGGGAAAATCCGGCGTAAAAACTCGTTATACGAGGGGAAAACCAGCCGCAGTTGGTTCCGGGAGGTTCGCCGCGGGGCCGGAGCCGCCGCCGGAATGCGGGCCCAAAAAAAGTTTCCTATTTGTTTCATGATCGTCACTCCGTCTTCAGGCGCTAACCTTGTTCACATCTTGTTCACACCCGGTATCTGTCGCTCCCGGCCTGCGGCTTCAGATTAGAAATCGGGTCGCATCGTCACAAGAAAAAATGAGAACTTTATTTTGCTCAACCGCGCAAAAAAATCTTGACGCAAAATCATCTCTGGCAGGTGCCCTTTTCTCACTCGGAGACGATTTTTTTGCGCGGCGATGATTCGTTAGGCGAAGTCGGGAAATGAATTGTGAGGAGCTTCCCTTCGCGTTCTTTGGCGCGATTGCAAGTGGCGCAAAAGTGTTCGCCAAGCCGTCGATATGCCCGAAATTCGAAAACGAAAAGCGGATGAGACAATTGAGAGGACAAATAAGAAGGTCGCTCGCGCCCCTGGCGGCGGTGGCGATTTGCGCCGCGCTGCTCAGTGGCTGCCTGATGGCGCCGCCAGCTTCGCCCGCCGTGACGCGCGTCATTCTCGTCTGGCTGCAGCATCCCGACCGTGCCGGCGACCGCGCGCGGGTCATCCGGGCGGCGCATTCCCTGCGCATGATCCCGGGCGTGGTGCGGGTGCAGGCCGGCGGCCCGATCCCGGCGATCGGTTCACAGACGAGGCGGGATTTCGACCTCGGGGTCGTGATCACGTTCCGCGACCGCGCCGCCCTCCAGCGCTACGAAAAAGACCCGCGCCACCTCGAGGCGATGCGGCGCTACCTGCAGCCGCAGGTCCGGCACTACGAGGTCTACAACCTTTCCGGTCGTTAGGCGCAATGCGTTTCCTCTTCGCCGCTCTGCTCGCGCTGCTCCTTCCGGTCTGCTCCTCCCTTGCGCAGGAGATCCCGCCGCCGTTTGGCTTTCGCTGGAGCGACACTACCGCCCGGGTCGAGAAAGTCCTGAAAGGGGCAAAGGCGAAAACCATCGGGCGGGAAAAAAATGGCGACGCCGAGACCTGGACGGTGGAAGGGCTGATTCATCCGGGCTTGAAGCGGACGATCTTCACCTTCAAGGACGGGGCGCTGAAGCAGATTGAATTGCAGTACGAATATCCGGGCTGGACGCTGGAACATTACAACAACCGGATGGGCGAGATCCGGCGTTATTTCGACGGGAAGTACGGGACCGGCCGCCTCATTTCGCGCTCGCGCGACAACGACACCGACGTGATTCAAACCCTGGTCGGTTACCAGTGGGTGGTCGGAAAATCAGCCCTTGAGCTGTTTTATTTTTCCGCGCAGAAAGAGCCGAACGTCTACCGCAACATCACGGTGACCTACAAGGCGCTCTGAAATCAGTCCTCGCCCCGCTGCAACCGTTTCAGCCGGCTGCGCAGCGCCACCTTGGTCGCGGCGCTCATCCGGTCGGTGAAAAGGATGCCGTTGAGATGATCGACTTCGTGTTGCAGGGCGCGCGCGAGCAGGCCGCCCGCCTCGATTTTCAGTGGCTCGCCGTCGAGTGATTGCGCCCGGACTGCGACGGTCATTGAGCGCCGGATATCGCCCGTGATTTCGGGAAAGCTGAGGCAGCCTTCGAGTCCCACGGCCGTCTCCTCGCCCAGGACGAGCTCCGGATTTAACAGAACCAAAGGCATGGAAGTTTTCGGATCCAGTTTGGCGCCGTTGAGTGTCAGCGTGCTCTCCTGCTCCTCGGCGCCGGAGACATCGAGGACGGTGAGTTGCAAGGCTTCGCCGATTTGCTGCGCGGCCAGGCCGACCCCGTTGGCCGCGTGCATCGTCTCGATCATGTTTGCGGCCAGCTCGCGGATGTGTTCGTCGATCTCTTCGATCCGCTTTCCTTTCGCGCGCAGGATCGGGTCACCATAACGAACAACGGGAAGATTCATTTCCCCGGCGCCTGGGTAAAGGCCGGGAGATTTTTCACGCCCGCCAGTTTCAACGCGTCCATCACCTTGATGATGATCCCGAAGGACGCTTTCTCGTCCGCCTTCAAAACGAGCGTGCTTTTGCGGTCGGGCGCCATGTTTTCTATCGCCGCCTGCAGCTCGTCGACCTCGATCGCCTTGCCATCGAGCTTGAGCGCGTCTTCCGCGTCCACGCTCACGATCGCGTGCTCGAGTTCGGCTGGTTTGGCGCTCGAAGTTTTCGATTCCGGCAGATTGATCTGCACTTCCGGCTGATCCTTTTTGAAAGTGGTCGAGACGACAAAAAAGATGAGCAGAATGGTCAGGATATCGACCAGCGAGACGATGATGATCGAGGGAGCGCGTCGTTTCCGAACGGCAAACTTCATGGCGGCAAATCGGCGGGCTCGTTAGGTCAACGGCGTCGGCGCGTGCGTCATGGACGGCGCCGGGACCGAGGGGGTGATCCGCTGCGACATCCCCTCCGGGATGCGGCCGTAATAACATTTGCTGATCAATTCCACGACCAGCGTTTCCATTTCCACCGACATGACCTCGACCTTCTTTGAGAAATAACTGAACGCGATCAGGGTCGGGACGGCGATCGACAAACCGAAAACGGTGGCGTTGAGCGCTTCCGCGATGCCGTTCGCGATTGCCTTCGTGTCGGCGGCGCCCGTGCCGAGACCGAGATGCGAGAAAACGTGGACGAGGCCGGAGACGGCGCCGATCAGGCCTAACAATGGCGCGATGCCGGTGATGATCTCGAGCACGATCAGGCCTTTCTCGAGGTTGACCATCTCGTGCCGGGCGCGGGTCTCGACCGCCTCGATATTTTCCGAGCGCGGCGCGCGCAGATGCTGAAGCGCGACCCGGGCGATGCGGGCGAGCGAGGAATTATCCTCGCGCACGATGCGCAGGAGGCGCTCGGGATTTCCTCCCGGCGAGAGGCGTTCGATCTCGCTTTCGATCACCAGCGGCAGGACGTGTTTCCGCCGCAACGCCATCGTGCGCAGGATGATGACCGCCAGGGCCACGATCGAGCAAATGAGGAGCGGCCACATGAAGAGGCCTCCCTGGAGGAGGAAGTCGACGACGGATTGCAATGGGTTGTTGGCCTCGGCGAGAAAAATTGCGGTCATCGGTTCGCGAAAATCGTGAAGGATTCCTCCATTGTAAAGCGGCCATCGGGCAAGGTGGCGAGGATCTCCTCGGGGATGGGCGGCAGTTTCGTTTCCTGAATCGAACGCAACGCGACGCTGGCGGAGGCTTCGTTCCCGGTGTTTTCCGTCACCCGCAGATTGCCGACGCTTCCGTCGGGCATGATTTGGAAGGTCACCGAAGTCGTGCCAATGCTAATCAGGTCGCTCTTCGCCTTCACATGGTAGTACCAGCGCGACCCGATCGCGTCCTCGAGCAGCTTGCGGTAGCGGCCGAGCGGTGTTCCGACGGCGTTGACCGACGAGCGGCCGCGATTGTTGATTCCGCCGCGGATGAGCGTCTTTTGCTGGAAATCGCGGTATGCCGAGGCCGGCTTCGGCGGCGTGGCGCTCGGTTCCGGAGTCGGGGTGGGCGTTTCTGTCGGCGTGGGAATTTCTTCCTTCTCTGCCGACTCGGTCGGAGAGGGAACCGGCGTTGGGGTCTGGGTCAGAAGTGCGAATTGATCGGGCGCGGGCGTGGGCGCCTCCGGCGGCACGGTCTCGTTAGGCGTGGGCGACGCCGTCGGCGCGGCGGTCGGGGCCGGGGTCGGCTGCGGCGCGGCCCCGGCGCTCGCGAAAGTGTTTTCCCGCTCCTCCAGGTTCATGAAAGGGCGCTCCTTGCCGTCCTGCCCGGGCAGCTGGCTGTCCGTGGTCGCGGCCTTCTCCGCGGCTGCCACCGTGTCTTCGTTCGCCTCGAAAGTCTTCACCGTCGGCTTGACCGCGGATTTGCGCTCCGGGTCGACGGAAATCATGGGTGCATTCCTTGGCACCAGAGGCGGCGGAGTCGGCAGCGCTTCCTGCATGATAGTGAGCTGCGGCACCTGCGATTCTTCGGGCACTATCTCCTGCCGCTTGCCGCCGAAGGCCGCGAGCGAGAGGCCGATCAACACGTGCAGCAAAACGGAGGCGAGCACTGCCCACCAGACTTTGCGCCGATCTCGATTTGGTTCCGTCATGAAATTTCCGCCGGGAATGAAATGCGCCCGCGCGCGAGTGCGCGGGCTTGGACGGCGGATGATTCTCTCAGGCGTAAAATTATCTCAGCTCGACCGGGGTGACAACCGGCGCGGAGTCGTCTTGCGCGCGTGGTGGAAAAGGTACTGCTGGGCATAGCCGCCGTGTTTTCCGAAATGGCGCGCGCTGAATCGTTGCAATTCGCCAGGGCGAAACTTGCGGCGGCGCGGAAAATATTTTTCGCGCAGGACGCGCTCGACCCAGACATCGATCGGGAAGGCGCGCAAGCGTTCATAGGCAAAGAGCATGACGCAGTTCGCCACTTTCGCGCCCACCCCGGGCAGTTCGCAGAGTCGCGCGCGCAGTTCCTCATCGGGCAGGGCGCGCCAGGCCTCGAGATCGGCCTCGCCCGCGGCCACGCGCTGCGCCGTCACGAGCAGGTTCTTCGCGCGATAGCCCAGCCCGCACTCGCGCAGCTCACCCTCGGTTGCGACCGCGAGTCGAGCCGCCGGCGGATAAGCATATACGTGAGTCCCGTACATGCTGCTCCTGCCACCAAAACGCTGGCGTATCCTGGCGGACATCTGGCGGATGTGCGCGACCTGTTTCATGGAGGAGGTGATGAAGCTGGCGAGGCATTCCCAGCGCGGCTGGCGGATGATGCGTAACCCGCGGCAATATTCCGCCGCGCTCTGCATCGCGAGGTCGTCAGGGAAAGAGGCGCAGATGTCGGCGAGCGGATGATCGAGGGCAAAATAATGCGCCGCCACTGCGGCCGGCACGCCTTGGACTTCGAGCGCGCCCGGGTGTTGCTCGACGTAGACCGCCCGTTCTCCGATGCTCCCGAGGAAGCCCGCGCCTGACGTTTCCCAGTGAAACGTCTGCCCCGAGTCGAGGGTGAGCGCGAGATCGAAATCGGGCGCGGGAATCTTCATGGCCGACGATACGTGAGGCGTCGTTCCTGCAAAAACTCTTTGCGCTCCGCGCGAATTCTGGCAGCAAACAACCCGTGGATGCCCGCCTCTTGATCGATACCATCGTTCTGCTCGCCTACTTCTTTGGAATCGTCGCGCTCGGGCTTTGGGCCGGCCGGCGGAACAAGAATCTGCAGGATTTCTCCCTCGGCTCACG
>JALYQE010000064.1 GCA_030855965.1 Verrucomicrobiota bacterium
CATGACCGAACGCATCAGGGCCGGGATTTTGTCCAGCGGCACGCTCCGGTTGAGGATGAGGCCGAGTTCATTTTGTTCGTTTAGGAGAGCACGCTCGATCGTTGTGCCCTGGGGATCCGCTGCCCGAATCCGGTCGAGGAACGCCATCTGCCTCTGCCGCAGGGCGGGGGACTGCGAAAGCTGCGCTTCCGGTTCCCGCTCAGCCGCTGGCGAAGTGGGAGAAACCGTCACGGGGGCATCGCAGCCGCCGAAGAGGCCGCAGGCTGCGACGAGCGCGAAAAAAAGGTGTGTGGCCGGTCGCATATGGTGGCATTGCACGGTTCAGGTTCCGAAGTCGTTAGGCGGTGCGACCGCGGATCAGGCGGTAGAGGACGAGCAGGATGATCGCGCCAATGACCGACGCGATGAAACCGGCCGGTTCTCCCTCGGAATACCAATTCATGGCACGGCCAAGGAATCCGGCGAGGAAAGCGCCCGCGATACCGATCAGGATGGTGATGATAAACCCGCCCGGATCTTTGCCCGGCATAAGGAGTTTTGCGATGGCGCCTACGACGAGGCCGATGATCAGGGTCCAGATGATTGACATAGATTGAGAGGTTGTGGCCGATGCCCGCTTTTGCTGGCGAAGTCTGCTAATGGTTCGCTGCGGGTTTCCCCCTTGGCCGTGAGCGATTTTAAAATTTGATTTTTTGCTCCGCCGGCGAAGCAGAAAAAGGCACAACTCCCCGTCGAGATGCGGACCGCCCGGTGGCCTGGTAACAGGCGTGTAGGTAGTCTCCGCCGTCGCACCGTCGAGATGGGCGGTGCCCGCCGGCCGCGGTGGAACGGTCCCGGTATAGGATTCAATAGGGGCGCTAGCCTAACGACTTCCGCAGCCCTGATGTGGGGCCGGGATTAACTTTGGTTCCGGGGCCGTTGTCGACGCTTCCCGCTGGGAAGCGCGCAGGTGGTCAGCGTTCTCCGGGAAAGTTAGCGACCGACCGACGATCGGGCCCGCGTTTCGCAGAGCGAAACGTCTACAACGGCGTGTAGGTGATCGTCCCGGTTTTCCCATCGAGGCGGGCCACGCCGATTTTTCGGGGTGGAGTCGCGGTCATGTAAACAAGGACGCTGACATCTTCGCCGGGAAATTTGCGCTCCATCTCTGTCATGGCCTGGTGAATCACATCCTCCACTGCTTCCGGCTTCACCGTCGCGTAAAGGACGACCCCGAGCTGTTTCTCCTCCGTCAGGAGGGTGCGATGGATCGACCTGTTGAGCGCATCATCCTGGCGAACCTGGTTCAGAAACATCCAATGCCGCCGCGTCTCCTCGGGCACTTGCGCGGCCTGCCTGGCCCGGACCGTTTGTTCGGAAATGACCGGCGCCGCCGGTTGCCGGTCGCACCCGGCCAGCAACACCAGCGCCATCGCGAGCAGCATTCTCATTCTCTCAAGCTATGAAAGTTTTCCTGTTTCGCGAACCCGATCGCGCTTACATCCTTGGGCAATGAGCGCCCAGGATGCCGACGCCACGATGGCGGTCTTTCTCGATTTGGAAAATATCGCCCTCGGGGCGCACGATGCGCAGTTCCCGGCCTTCGATGTGCGCAAGGTGCTGGAGCGCCTCCTCCTGAAGGGCCACATCGTGGTGAAGAAAGCTTATTGCGATTTCGATCGTTACAAGACGTTCAAACGCGGCCTGCACGAGGCGGCTTTCGAGATGATCGAGATCCCGCACGTCAGGCAATCGGGCAAGAATTCCGCCGATATCCGGATGGTAGTCGACGCGCTCGATCTTTGTTACACCAAGAGCCACGTCGACACTTTCGCCATCATCAGTGGCGACTCTGATTTCTCACCCCTGGTCAGCAAGTTACGCGAGAACGACAAGACCGTGATCGGCGTCGGGGTGAAGAAGTCGACTTCCGACCTGTTCATCACGAATTGCGACGAATTCATCTACTACGATGATCTCGTGCGCTCCGATCCCGCGCGGCGCCGCCCGGGCAGCGCGAGCTCGGCCAAGGCCCCGGCGAAAGCGGTCGCCCCGGAGAAAAACCAGGGCCCGCCGATCGAGGAAGCGCTCGACCTGCTCAATAACACGCTCGACGCCCTGCGCGCGGAGCGCGGGGATGAGTACGCGGTGCATGGCTCGCGGGTCAAGCAGGCGATTAAACGCCAGCATCCCGGGTTCAACGAGCGTGCCTACGGCTTTCGTACCTTCAGTGATCTCCTCCTCGAGGCGCAGAAGCGCACCTTGCTGAAGCTGGAGAGTGATAAAAACGCCGGCGGCTACTTTATCCATCCGGGCGAGTGAGTTACGCCGCGTCAGGCTATCTTCCGCCTGGGTGGCCGGCCCCGTAGAAACACGCGAATAAATCGCGAGATACGAAGTCTTATTAGAACGCTTCGTGCACCGCTCCCTCCGGCCTGGGAACGAAGCTCGCCACATGGATAATCAGATTTATCTCAAACGATATCGCCTTTCGGTCGGCCGCAACGGTCTGCCGGTGGAGTTGCATCGCGCGCCGACCTCCGTCACCTACCGCGCGCACGAGATCGCCACTGGCCGCGAAGTGGCGCTGGAACGCGTCACCGCGGACACTTCCGCCGCCGGTTTCCGTGAGCTGCTCGAGAGCGAAGCGGCGGTCGCGCAAAAAATCAGCCAGCTCAACATCCCGACGCTTTACGACTTCGGCTTCGAAGAGGGGGAGCTAGTTTTCGTGACCGAACATTTCGATGGGCACACCGCGGCTACCTGGGTGGGGGCGCGCGGGCCGCTCTCGACCGCGGCCACTTTGCGCGTCGCGCTCCAGGTCGTCGCGGCGATGGACGCGATGGCCTTTCATCGCATTTATCACCACGCGCTTAACCCGGATAACATCATCTTTTTGAATGCCGAAACCGAAGTTCGGGATTGGCC
>JALYQE010000104.1 GCA_030855965.1 Verrucomicrobiota bacterium
TACGCGCTCTGGGCGTTCCGGCTCTTCGGACACAAAAACGTCCGGATCCTGAATGGCGGCCGCGACAAGTGGAAAGCCGACGGGCGCAAGATGACGCGCGACGTGCCGAAATTCCCGAAGACCGAATACCCCGTTCCGGCGCGCCGGATGGACAAGGAGATCCGCGCTTTTGCCGAAGAAGCACTCGCGCAAAGCAAAGCCGGTAAACCACTCGTCGACGTTCGTTCGCCGGGCGAATACAAGGGCGAGATCACCCACATGGCGGAGTATCCGCAGGAAGGCGTGCTGCGCGGCGGGCACATCCCGGGCGCGAAGAGCGTGCCGTGGAAAACCGCGACGAAGGACGACAACACCTTCAAGCCCGCGCCGGAACTGGCGAAGATTTACTTCGAAGGTGCGGGCGTGAAACCGGATGTCGACACGGTGGTTTATTGCCGCATCGGGGAACGCTCGAGCCATACCTGGTTTGTCCTGACCTATCTCCTCGGGCTCGATAACGTGCGTAACTACGACGGTTCCTGGACAGAGTGGGGGAACAAGGTTGGCGCTCCGATCGAACGCAGCGCCTAACGAGCAAGTCGATTCCAGCGCTCCCGTGGTGTGACAGACACCGCGGTGCGCGGTAGGTTGCGGGCGATGTATCCCGAGAAACTGCAAAACATCATCGATCTCTTCGAGCATCTGCCCGAGGTGGAGCGGCGCGAGACCCTCGTCGCCTACTCCGACAGCGCCCCGAAACAGGAACCGAAGCCGGACGAGGCCTTCGACTTGGAAGACGTCCGCAAAGACGAGGAATGCGCCGACAAAGTAGGCGTCTACCTCCAGGTCGATGACGACGGGCGCGCCCACCTCCGCATGACTCTCGGCCCGGAAGTGCAGACGCTGACCCGCGCCATGACCTCGATCCTCTGTAAAGGGCTTGACGCCGCCACTCCGCAGGAAATTCTCGATCTCCCGAGCGATTTCGTCACCCGCATCGTCGGCGCCGAGCTCGTCCGGGTGCGCAGCCAGACGACCTATTACGTCCTGACCCGGATCAAGGGCATCTGCAAAGTTTACCTCGACCGGGAACGGGCGAAGCAGGTGGCGTAGGGAGCCCGATTCGGCGCAAGAAAGCCGAATCCCTCGACCTCGTCCCGATTTTGCATACGCTCCCGCAGCGCATGCCGAGGAACGATCAACTGCACAAAATCCTCCTCATCGGTTCCGGCCCGATCGTCATCGGGCAGGGCTGCGAGTTCGACTACTCCGGCGTGCAGGCCTGCAAAGCCTTGCGCGAGGAGGGTTACGAGGTCGTGCTGGTGAACTCCAATCCGGCCACCATCATGACCGATCCGGAGTTCGCCGATCGCACCTACATCGAGCCGATCACGCCGGCCGTAATCGAGGCGATCCTGGAGCGCGAGAAACCGGATGCCATTTTGCCCACGATGGGCGGGCAGACGGCGCTCAACGCTGCGATGGAATTGAATCGCAATGGCGCGCTCGTTAGGCACAATGTGCAGTTGATCGGGGCCAATGCCCTCGCCATCGCCAAGGGCGAGGATCGCCAGCTCTTCAAGGAAGCGATGGTCCGGATCGGCCTCGACGTCGCCCGCTCCGGCATCGCCCGCTCGCTCGCCGACGCCGAGCGGGTCGCGGCCGAGATCGGAAGTTTCCCGCTCATCATCCGGCCGGCCTTCACTCTCGGCGGCTCCGGCGGCGGCATCGCCTACAACCGCGAAGAACTGGCCTCAATCGTGGAACTCGGGCTCGACCTTTCGCCCGTCAGCGAAGTCCTGATCGAGGAGTCATTGTTAGGCTGGAAGGAATTCGAAATGGAGGTGATGCGGGACCGGGCCGACAATTGCGTCGTCGTTTGCTCGATCGAAAACCTCGACCCGATGGGCGTGCACACCGGGGACTCCGTCACGGTCGCTCCCGCGCTCACGCTCACCGACCGCGAGTACCAGCGGCTGCGCGACCTGTCGATCGACATCATCCGCGCGGTCGGCGTCGACACCGGCGGCTGCAACATCCAGTTCGCGGTGAACCCGACCGACGGCCGGATCGTGGTCATCGAGATGAACCCGCGGGTCTCCCGCTCGAGCGCGCTGGCCTCCAAGGCCACCGGCTTCCCGATCGCGAAGATCGCCGCCCGGCTGGCGATCGGCTACACGCTCGACGAGATCCCCAACGACATCACCCGCGAGACGCCGGCGTCGTTCGAGCCCTCGCTCGACTACGTCGTCGTGAAGATCCCTCGCTTCGCGTTCGAGAAGTTCCCGGGCGCCGACCCGGAGCTCACCACGACGATGAAGAGCGGCGGCGAGGCGATGGCGATGGGCCGGTCGTTCGCCGAGGCGCTGCAGAAGGCGATGCGCTCGCTCGAGCAGATGCCGGCCGGTTTCTGGGTCGAGCCCGATCCGCCGGGCACCGCGCAGGACGCGCTGGAGATGGCGCGGACTCCGCACGACGGCCGGCTGCTCGCCGTGGAGC
>JALYQE010000131.1 GCA_030855965.1 Verrucomicrobiota bacterium
GACGCGCGCTTTGTCGAACGGCTCGCGCAAAAGCACGGGTTGGATTTCGAACTCGGCTCGGCTCGGGTGACGGCGATCGCGAAGCGCACGAAGCGATCGGTTGAGACGGCGGCGCGCGACGAGCGGCTGGCCTTTTTTCAGCGTGTGTCCTCGCGCCGGCGCTGCCGCACCCTCTTTCTCGCGCATCAGGCGGACGACCAGGTGGAGACTTTTCTCATGAACCTGCTCCGCGGCGCGGGCAGCCGCGGGCTGGGCGCAATGCGCGAGCGCTCCGCTTACGGCCGGCTCGAGATCGTGCGCCCGTTTCTTGGGGTCTGGCGTTCAGAGATCGACCACTACATCACGGAACACGGACTGAATTTTCGCGAAGACGCGAGCAATCAGGAGTTGCACGCGCGGCGCAACCGGACCCGGCTCAGGATCGTGCCCTGGCTGGAAAAGGAATTCGGACGCAACGTGCGCGCCAATCTCTGGCGCGCGGCCAGCATCCTGGCCGAAGAGGAAGGCTTGCTCGACGAGCTTTTGCCTAACGAGAGCGAGACCGGGCTCGTCTTGGAAGTTGGACGCCTGCGCGACCTGCCGGTGGCGTTGCAGCGGCGGACCATCCTGCGCTGGCTCCGCGGTCACGAAATTTCGGATGTCGGGTTCGCCGTGATCGAGCGCGTCCGGGCTCTGTTGCAACCGGACGCGTCCGTCGCGAAGACGAATCTCCCGCGCCAGCGCCACGCGCGCCGGCGAGCGGGCAAGATCTTCCTCGAGTAAAAAAGTGTCGCGCGCGCAATCCCCGGAGGCGGAGGGCCGCGCCCTCAAAGCGCGAGTTTGCGAGAGTCCTTGCTTTCGCGAAGGGTGACGCAAATGAGTTCCGCCGTTCGCGTTCGCTTCGCCCCGTCACCCACCGGTTACCTGCACATCGGCGGGGCTCGGACCGCGCTTTTCAACTGGCTTTACGCCCATCACACCGGCGGCACCCTCGTGCTGCGGATCGAGGATACGGATCAGGCCCGCAACACCGCCGAGGCGACGCAGGCGATCTACGACGGCCTGCGCTGGCTCGGACTCGAATGGGACGAAGGCCCGCACGCCGGCGGAAGTTACGGCCCGTATTTCCAAAGCGAGCGCAACGACATTTACGAGCGCCATCTCAAGAAGCTCGACGACGGTGGCCATCTCTTCGAGGAAAACGGCGCCATCCGTTTTCGCTCGCCGCGCGAGCATGTCGTGGTCGACGACGTCGTCTGCGGCAAGATCGACTTCGACCTAACGAACCCGGAAACGCATCCCGACATGACCATCCGCCGTCCGGATGGCTCGTGGATTTTCCACTTCGTCAATGTCGTCGACGACCTCGAGATGCAGATCAGCCACGTCATCCGGGGCGAGGATCATCTTTCCAACACGCCCAAGCACATCGAGCTCTACCGCGCGCTCGGGGCGGAACCGCCGCGCTTCGCCCACATCCCGCTCATCCTCAACCAAGACGGCTCGAAGATGAGCAAGCGCGACGTCGGCGCGAGCCTCAACACCTACATCGAGGAAGGCTTTCTGCCCGAGGCGGTGTGCAATTATCTTTGCCTCCTCGGCTGGTCGCCGAAGGACAACCGGGAAAAGATCGAGCTCGAGGAAGTCGTTAGGCTGTTCGAGCTCGAGAAAATTCATCGCAAGAACGCCTCCTTCGATCTCGCGAAATGCACCTGGCTCAATGGCGAGTATACGCACCAGTTGCCGGACGACCGTTTCCGCGCGCTCGCCCTCATCGCGCTGGCCAAGGCCGGGATCGACACCACCAAATTTCCGCCCGAGTACACCCAGGCCGCGCTCGATACCTGCAAGGGAAAGTTCCGCATCTTCAGCGAGCTGCCGGCTTATTGCGGCTTCTACTTCACCGACGAGATCACCTACCAGCCCGAAGGCGTGGCGAAGCATTTCATCGCGGAAAACCAACCGCGCCTGGAAGCGTTGCGCGCCACCTTCGCCGCGATGGAAAGTTTCGACGCCACTTCCATTGAAGCGACGTTGAAGGCGACCGCGACCGCGTTGGGCGTGAAAGTCGGCGCGCTCGTCCACCCGACGCGGCTCGCCGTCACCGGGAGTAACGCCGGACCGAGCCTCTATCATCTGCTCGACATTCTCGGGAAAGAGAAAGTCCTGGCGCGGATCGACGACGCCTTGAGTCAGTTCTAGCGGCAAATTCCGGGGAGCGCACGCGAGTGGCACGCTGCCATGACATGGGTAACACAATGATGCCGAGACATGGTTTACAGCTTAAGAGGATGAAGCGGGAGGCGTTGCCAGCGCGCGGGTCGCATGCCGGCGGCATCTTTGGTGTGCAACTCTCCAATCAAAAGTGGGCCGAGATGAATCGCCCAACAAGATGGAGTGAGTCTTTTGAGAGCGAGCGTTTGACCGACGAAAGCACGTCCGACAAAGCGCAGACGACCATTCCATTTGATGTCGCCATGAGGACGGACGCGTCGTTGGACCCAATTTTTGGGATAGCGCAAGATGGTCAGAGTCTGAGGCGCAGGCCGGCCCGAAGCGCGATAATGTCGGGCCGGAGGTTTTTGAGCGAGGGCTTCGTGAGGGCGACGATGATTGTAGTCGTAGCGCCAGCGATCGGTCCGGCGCTGCTGGGCGCGGCGATTGGCGGAGGGAGGATCGAGCACTTCGGCCTTGTAGCAGCGGTGCAGTTGCTCGTGCGCGGCGTTGTCGCCCGGGCGTGCCCGGCGTGTGAACTCGACGCGAATCCCCAGGCGCAGCCACCAGACGCTCAGGCGCGAAAGCCCCAGGGCTCCCTTGCCGCCAAAGGGCGCACCGTTGTCCACCCGGATCGCGGTGGGCAAACCGTGGCGGCGGAAGACCCGGGTGAGGACACGGCGCACGTCGGCATCGCTCTGCGCTGGGAGCAGCCGGATCTCGAGCAAGTAACGACTTTTGGCTTGGCGCACCGTGAGCGGCTCCTGGCGTTGGCCGTCGGCCGTGCGAAACCAACCCTTGAAATCGACCGTCCAGACTTGATGGCGTCGCCAGGGGGTGGTCAACCCTGGATGGGGCACGAGGGGGCCGCAACGGGCGCGGCGCGGAGAGACACCCACCAAACCCAGCTCGCGCAGCCAACGGTCGATCGTGCGCACCGCCGGGAGCCGTGCGTAGCGGTGCAACTCGCGCAGGCGGGCGCGAATTTTTCGCGCACCCCAATAGGGACGGGCGCGGCGCACTTGTTTGACCAAGCGCTTCCAAAGCGCCGGCTTTTGCCGCGCACAGCGGTGCGGCCGACGCGACCGATCCTTGAGCGCCGCGGCCCCACCAGCACGATAACGCCGCAACCATTTGTAACCAGTCCGGCGGCTCACGCCGTGTTCGGCACAGACGCGCGCAAAAGACTTCTTCGAACTCAAGACGGTCAGCGCAAAACGCTCCCGCTCCAAAACAAGTGAGGATGACTTCCATGACATTCATCTTTCTCACCCTCCCCGGCGCGAAAACTGTAAACCATGTCTCGGCATCATGTGTTACCCATGTCATGGCACCGTGCCAGGCGCGTGCGCTCCCCGGAATGGCCGCGGCGCTGCGCTCTTGCTCGTTAGGCGCAAAGCTGAGATCTCATCGCGTTCAGTCGACGCCGAGGAGGACCATCCAAAGCGCCATATAAAGGAGGGCCCAAAGCAGGGCGTCCCATTTTCGCGGGGCGTTTAGGCGAGGCGGGAACTTCACTCCCGGCCCGGGCGGCGCCGAAACCAAAAAGTGAGCCGCGCCGTCTGCCAGCGCAGGAGAAAAGGCAGGGCAACGACGAAAAAGATCGCGGGAACCGCGCACCAGACATTTCCGCCTAACGAAATAAAAAAATAGAATCCGCCCGCGGCCAGGGGGAGCGTCATCCAGGCGAGAAGGCCAACCCAGCGCCGGAAGCGCGGCTGCGTGAATGTGCGATGAATGAGCTTCCAGGCGGCGACGATCCAGCATATCGCGGCGATGGCGATCACCCCTCCGAAGCCCTCGCGCGCCGTCAGCGTTTCGCTGTTCGATGATTCCGACGGAATGACATTCGCCAGCACGACCAACAATCCGGCCATCGCGCAAAGCAGATGCTCGTTGAGGTTGACGATGCCGGGCAGACGCAAGCGGGTCATGCCCTCGGGCACAGCCGGGACAGGATTCCTCCGGCGACGGGTCGCGTCCCAGCGCCGCAGGTCGATCCATTGTCTCCGCCAGAGCCAATGGAGCGATGCCGGTAAACCGATCGCGCTCCCGATTACCCTCACGGCGCCTTTCTCGAGGAGTGCGGCCTGTCCGCTGAGCCACTCGGTCGTGCTGCGGTTTGTGAGCAGAATCACGCGCGTGCGATCGGCCGGAGATTCACTCGCCCCTAGGCCGTTCAAGTCGGAACGCAACTGCGCCGCGGCGGGCGCATCCTCTGCGTCATGTAAAAGTTGAAAGCGCCCCAGCTCCGCGAACCTCGTCGGTAAATCCGGAATTTGCATGACGCGTCCGCGGCGATATGCGTCCCATGCTTTCCCCGTGGGACACCAGCGCAGCAAGTCTTCCGGACGCAGCAGCGTCACGATCGCCACCGCCGCCCAGCCAACGCCGACGATGCTGGCAAGAATGGAACTCGGAATCGCGTCATAATGGATTCCGCTGGTCAGCGCGGTGATGGCGGGGACCCATCCGGTCCGCCCGATAAGGTACAGACTGAAGACGCCGGTGAAGAGAAGAAGAGTGAGCGTCAGCCGTGTCAGCCCCATCCGTCCCCAGAGAAACGCGAGGCCACCGTGCCAGGCGAACAATCCGAAAAAAAACGGCAGCATGATCCAGGCAAAGATACGAAAGCCGATCGGTTCCTCTTCGAGATTGAGTCCCTGCCAATCGCCAAAGATCGCCAGGGGCGCGAGGAAAACCGAAAAGAGCATGAGCATCATGAGCCCAACCAGGGGCGGCAGGCGCGGGACGCGGGAGGCGGTCGTTAGGCACGGCGTCGTTTGGCGGGGCTCGGCAAGGAGTGGCGCCAAGCGCCGCAACGCTGGCCGAAACGAGCCGCGAAAATCCACCACCCGGGCCGGCTGCATTTCCGGCGGCAGTTTGCAGAAACGGAAGAGGGCGACGATCAAGCGATCGCCTTGGGCGAGGGCGCGCTTCCATTCCCGCTCGACATAGGGAGACCGCATGCTGGCGGGTGTGGCCACGAGGACCACGGTGTGCGCCTCGTCCAAGGCGCGCTCGATTTCTTCTCCCCACTCGCCGCCGGGCGTAAGGTGATTGGCGTCGAGCCAGCTCTCGATCCCGCATTCCGTGAGATGGAAGGCAAGCGACTCGGCAAAGTAAAAGTCTTTGCGCGAATAACTGATGAAGACCGCAGGCATCGGTTTCCCGCCGGAATTTTGCTCCCGCGGCAGGGGCGCCGGCGAGCAGAAACTTGCGCTCCCCGGGGCACGGTAGCGCCGCTGCGCTCTTGCTCGTTAGGCGCAAAGGTGAGAGACTGCGGACGGATGAAGTTCGCGGTGATCAACGTTCAGGATCCGGTCGGCAAAACGGTCGGCCGCAGGAAGCTGCGCGACGCCTGGAAATTTGCGATGGATGGGCAAAAAACCGCAAATCAACTCCGCCGCAGTTTTGGTCACGGTGGGCTCTGCCCCAAGGGCGTATTCCGTTTCCGTAGCCACGAGGAAGCCGACGCATGGATGATGAAGATGCTGGCGCAGAGCGCTCGCCGTTCGCCGGGCTAGAACCGCGACAACCGACCGAAGACGATCTTGTTCTGCTCTGCCGGCAGCTGAACGAGGTCGGCGCCAAGTATGTCGTGGTCGGTGGGTTTGCGGTGATTCAAGCCGGTTATGGCCGGCCCACTGGCGACATCGACTTGGTCGTCGCGACCGATCTACAGAACGAGGCCCTGGTCTATCGCGGGCTCGAAGTGCTTCCCGACAAAGCAGTCCTGGAACTGAAGCCGGGTGAAGTGGCGGAGTATGTTGTTGTGCGCGTCGCGGACGAGGTGGTCGTCGATCTCATGCGGTCGGCTTCCGGGATCGAATATGCGGAAGCAGCCAGGGATGTGGTGGTGCGCGAGGTGCAAGGCGTTCCGATTCCCTTCGCTTCCCCGCGCCTTTTGTGGCGGATGAAAGTGCACACCCATCGCGCGAAAGATGCCGCCGATCTGGTTTTCCTGCGCCAGTATTTCGACGCCTGCGGCGAACAGCCGCCGGCGGATTGACTGTCGACGCTTCGCTCTGCGAAGCGCGGGGGGAAGCTCCGCGGGTTAAGGATTGCTCACGAGCAAAGTGAGCCCACGCCCGCGTTGCCCAGAGGGCGGCGTCTACAGTTTCTTCGCCCAGGTATCGCGCAACGTGATCGTGCGATTGAAAACCAGCTTGTCCGGCCGCGAATCGGGGTCGAGCGCGAAATAGGCCAGCCGCTCGAATTGATAACGCAACTCCGGCGTTGCTTCGCCTAACGAAGGCTCGCATTTCGCGGTCACGACCTCGAGCGAGTGCGGATTGATGAACGACTTGAAATCGCCGTCCGAGTCCGGTTCCGGGACCGTGAAAAGCCGGTCGTAAAGCCGCACTTCGGCATCGATCGCGTGGGCCGCGCTTACCCAATGGATCGTGCCCTTGATCTTGCGATTGGAATTGGCGCCCCCGGTTTTGCTCTCGAGATCGGCCGTGCAACGCAGCTCGGTGATCTGGCCCAACGCGTCCTTCATCACCTCCTCGCATTTGATGATGTAGGAGTATTTCAAACGCACCTCGCCACCCGGCTTGAGCCGAAAATATTTCGGCACCGGCGTTTCCATGAAATCGGCCTGGTCGATGTAAAGCTCGCGGCTGAACGGAACCTTGCGCGTGCCGGCGGAGGGATCTTCCGGGTTGTTCGTCGCCTCCAGTTCCTCCGATTTTGCCTCGGGATAATTGGTGATGACCACTTTGAGCGGATGAAGCACGGCGAGCCGGCGGGGCGCGGTCTGGTTGAACTCCTGCCGCATCGCGTACTCCAGCGCGTCGACCTCGGTCAACGACGGATATTTCGTAATTCCGATCCGGTAGGCGAAATCGCGCAGCACGCTCGCGGTCGCGCCGCGGCGGCGCATCCCGGAGATGGTCGGGAGGCGGGGATCGTCCCAGCCGCTGACCAGTTTCTCGTCCACCAGCTGCTTGAGCTTGCGCTTGCTCATGACGGTGTAGGTGAGGTTGAGGCGGGCGAATTCGATCTGCCGGGGGAGGTGCCGCGGGAGATCGAGCGACTCAAGGATCCATTCGTAGAGCGGGCGATGGACCTCGAACTCGAGCGTGCAAAGCGAGTGCGTGATCCCTTCGAGATAATCGCTCAGCCCGTGCGCGAAATCGTAGGACGGGTAAATGCACCACGCGTCGCCGGTGTGATGATGGGCGGCATGCCGAATCCGGTAAAGGATCGGGTCGCGCAGCCAGACGTTAGGCGCCTGCATGTCGATCTTCGCCCGCAACGTGCGCGCGCCATCGGGAAACTCGCCCGACTTCATCCGCGCGAGCAGGTCCAGATTCTCCTCCACCGTGCGCTCGCGGAACGGCCCGTCTTTGCCGAGCCGCCGGTATTCGTCGGTCTCTTCCGCGCTCATGTCGCAAACGTAGGCCTTGCCCTTGCGCACCAGCTCCTGTGCAAAGTCGTAGATTTTCGGGAAATAATCCGAGGCGTAAAAGGGCGCGCCGTTTTCCTGGAGATTGAGATTCTTGTCCGCCCAGCCGGCGATCAGCCAACGCACATCGGCCATAATGGAATCGACAAACTCGACCTCTTCCTTGGCCGGATTGGTGTCGTCCATGCGCACGTTGCAGACGCCGCCAAACTCGTGCGCGATGCCAAAATTGAGGCAGATCGCCTTGGTGTGGCCGATGTGAAGGTAGCCGTTAGGCTCGGGCGGGAAACGGGTGTGGATTTGCGGATGCTTTCCGCTCTGCGCATCTTCTGCGACGATGTCGCGAATGAAATCGGTCGGTGCGGTATTCTCAGACATGCGGTGGCGCGACGTTAACCACGGCGCGCCCGCTTGTCATCCCGCGGGCTTTGGCCAATGAAAGAGTCGTTCGATCTCCAAGACCTGCGCGACTGGCCGAAGGTCGCCCGCGAAATCTCGCCGCCGATCCGGCTCGGCGTGGTCGGCGACCCGGTCGCGCATTCCCTTTCGCCGCCGATGCAGAACGCCGCGCTCGAAAAAGGCGGCTTCGCTTTTCGTTATGCGGCCTTCCAGATTGCCCCGGACGAACTGGCGGAGGCGCTTGGACTCTTTCGCGCGCACGATTTCCTCGGGCTCAACCTGACCGTGCCGCACAAGATTGCGGCGCTTTCTCTGGTCGACGAAGTCGATGAACGGGCGCAGAAGATCGGCGCCATCAACACCGTCACTTTTCGCGACGGCCGGTCGTTAGGTGCAAACACCGACGGCCCCGGTTTCGCCCGCGCGCTGCGCGAAGAATTTTCCGTCGACCTGCGCGATCTGCGCGTCCTCTTGCTCGGGGCGGGCGGGGGAGCGGGGCGGGCTGTTGCCTGGCAGTGCGCGCAGGAAAATTGTGAGCGGCTCGTGCTGGTGAATCGCACCCTGCCGAAAGCACAAACCCTGGCGCGCGAGCTGGCGGCTTCGTTCAGCGGTCCGCGCGTCCTCGGCCCGGAGGCGCGGCTCGAAGCTGTGCCCTGGGAAGAGCGCGCCTTGCGCGCCCAACTGGAGCGGACCGACCTCGTGATCAACGCCACTTCGTTAGGCCTGAAGCAGGCCGACCGGTCGCCGTTGCCGGGTTCGCTCCTCGCGCCCCATCTCATGATTCACGACCTGGTCCCGCGGCTCGCGCCGACCCGCCTGCTCGCCTTGGCGGCCGAGTCCGGCGCGCGCGGCGCAAATGGCCTCTCGATGCTCCTGCACCAGGGCGCGCTCGCCTTTGAACTCTGGTGCGATCGCCCCGCGCCGCTCGCGGCCATGCGGGAAGCGTTGCGCCTCGCCACCGGGTAGCGCACTCGTCCCGAGTGCTGGCGACGATGTCCCACCGTCGCGAACTTTTCCTCGACTCCTTCCGACGTCGTGTCCAGCGCGGTTCAGGCGTGACAAGAGCCCGGCATCGCAAACGAAAGTTCGTCGCGCCGCGGAGAGCGCGACCAGCACTCGGAACGAGTGCGCTACCCCGGACATTGACGCCTCTCCACGCGGGCGATACACCCTTCGAAGATGACGAAGAGCGCAAGCCCGCGGAAGAGCTACGGCCCATGGCTGGTTGCGCTCGGCGCCGCGCTCTGGGGGACGGAAAGCGCCTGGCGCATTCCGCTGAATGACCTCTTCGAGCCCGCGGTCATCGTTTTTTGGGAACACATCCTCATCCTCCTCATGTTCCTGCCGCTTTTGCTCGTTAGGCTAAACGAGATCCCGCAGATCGACCGCCGCACCTGGGGTTACCTCCTGCTCTCCGGCTTCGCCGGCTCGGCCGTCGGCACCATCTTCTTCACCATGGCGCTGAAGAATGGAAACCCCACCGTCGTCAACGTCGTGCTCAACATCCAGCCGGTCATTTCCACCACCGCCGCCTGCCTCCTCTTCGGCGACCGGCTTGCGCGCGGCTTTTTTCTTTTCGCCGGGATCGCCATCGTCGCCGGCATTTTCGTTTCGGTTACCTACCCGGGCTTGATCGGCGCCTCCTTCGCCCAGGCCGGGTTGAATCTCGGGACCGGTTACGCGCTCATCTGCGCGCTTTTCTGGGGGCTCTCCACTGTCGCTGGCCGCGGCGTCATGACCGGCATGTCGCTCCGGCTCGCGGCGAGTTTGCGGGTCGTGGTCGGGTTGGTTTGCATGACGCTTATCCTGCTCGTGATGGGCAAGCTGCACGGCGCCGCGCTCTGGCCGGCCGCGGCCCAGGCGCGCCCCGGCACCGCGATCGGCGCGCTCATCCTCCTCTCCACCATCTCCGGCGGCATCCCGCTTTTGATTTACTTCGAAGGCTTGCGCCTAACGAAGGCTTCCACCGCGGGCTATTTCGAAATGATGCAGACCCTCGCCGCGGTCTGCATCACCTGGGGATTTTTCCACGCCGCGCTCCGTCCGCACCAGGTCATCGCCGCGCTCGTCCTCATGGCGGCGGTCGCGATGGTGCAGCGGGTGCAGAGCCGGGCGGATTGATTTCACCCGCCGCGGCGCGACTTACACCGACACCGTCACCCGCAGGAATGTCGCCGGAATCGAGGTCGCATCCGGGCGCGGGCTTTTGTTCTGCTGGCTGAACAAATCTTCCAGCTCCTTCTGCAACTCCGCCGCCCGGCCGTTTTTCTCCGCCGCCTCGAAGGCGTTCATCGTCGGCCCGTAGTAGTTCTTGAACTCCTCCACCAGCGTCGCGGGCGCGGTCGGGTATTCAAAAGTAAAAGTGTCCCGCTCGAAAGAGATCTTTTCCGCCGGCACACCCGCCGCGACAAAGCGCTCGGTCACATGACTCTCGACGCCCCACGTCATCGGGCTCACGAAACCTTCCGGGGGCGGCGGCGTGTAGGCCGAGCTGATCTTCAGGATCGCGCCCCCAGCGTCGGATCGTTTGGAATCCAATTCCCCATCACGATCCGGCCGTCCGGCTTGGTCACCCGCGCTATCTCCTTCGCCACGTCGAACGGCTTTGGCGCAAACATCGCGCCGAAGATACTCACCACGACGTCAAACTCTCCGTCGGGCAGTCCCTGCAAATTGGAGGCATCGCCTTCCTGGAATTTAAGATTCGTTAGGCTGTGCTCGTGGGCCCGCTTGTTTCCCACCTCCACCAGGTTGCACGCGATATCCACCCCCAGCACTTCCGCCCCGAGCTTCGCCGCCGGGAGCGCGGTCGTGCCGTCGTCGCAGCCGAGATCGAGCACCTTGAGTCCCGGCGTGATTTCGAGCCGCCCGACGAGCGCCTCGCCGCTTTCGCGCATGCTCACGGCGATGCGCGTGAAATCGCCTTTTTCCCAGAGAGCCTTGTTTGGATTCATCGAGCCGTCCTTGTCCGCTGGCTCGCCGTTTTGCGCAACATGATTGCGCGTCCGCGGCGAAGCTTGCCGGGGCCGGCCCGGTTGCCGTAGCCTCAATGAGAAAAACAATGTGGACGGCCGTGAGGATATTGGAGGATCGCCGTTTTTTTAACGGATCTTTTTTGCGGATGTAAATCGAAAAAATTCAGGCGCCGGCGCCGCGGACGCCGGTTGACCGCGGGGCGCTCCTCCGCGAGGGACTGCTCGTGAATCTGGACACCATCATCCCGGTCCTGGCGGTGAGCGGCACGTTGCTGCTCGTGGTCACGAGTCTGCTCAATTTCTCGGTTTTCCTGCGGCAATTGCGCGCCGGGCGCGAGCAGCTCGAGACGACGCGGCGCCTGCTCGAGAATGCGCGCCAGGGGCCGGAGATCCAGCTCGTGCAGCGGGCCATGACGGAGACGTCGGATCATCTGAAGCTTCTCGTCGAGCGGCCGTATCTGCGGCCGTACTTTTACGAAAACAAAGCCTGGGTCCCCGGCGAGCAGGCGACCGGTGACGAGGTGAAAGCGATGGCTGAGCTGCTGCTCAATAATCTTGCTTCGGCTATCATTCATTCCGCGGCTTTTCCGCAGTATCCGATCCGCGGGGTGGAGCAGAATATCCGGTTCCATCTCCGCAATAGCCCGGCGCTGCGCGATTTTTTGCTCGGGGAGTTTGACCGCTTCCCGCTCGCGGGGCTGGCTCTGCTTTGGTTGAAGAATGAGACCAAGGCGCAAACCGAGGACGACCTGCGCCAGCTCATCGTCGCGGCCGGCGCCGACCCGGCGGAGAAGGCGCGGCGCGAGCGGCTGCTGGAGCATCTGCGTTTGGCCGGGAAACCGGAGGCGCTGGAGTTGGCGCGCTATAGTTACGATCGCGCGCAGACGGTCTCGCTGGCGAAGTGCGGTCAGCCAGCGAAGGGCTAGCTAGTTGGTGTAGCGGCGGCCGTGGAGGCCGCAAGCTTGGAGGGCACCGCTTTGTCGGTGCCGCTCCCCTTGGATGGCAACCCGTTTCCCCGGTGCCGCGGAATCGACAAAGCGATTCCCTCCAGCGCGTTGTCGCGCGGGGCGGCCTGGCTAGAATTTCTTCTCGAGGCCGAGGAAGACGAAGCGCTGGCGCGGATCTTCCAGGCCAGAGGGATAGCCGGCGACGTTGTTGGCGAAGGGCGGGGGATCGTCGAAGATGTTGAGCACGCCGGCGCGGACGGCGACGCCGTTCAGCCAATCATGCCGCCGGGCCGAGCCGGCCGGAGGGACGACGGTCTTTTTGTCGTTAGGCGTAAGGGCGGAGTCATCGGAGGCGGTGTCGCGGGCGAAGCGGTACTCGACCAGGGCATCGAAGGTGGTGGAGTAATTGACGGTGCGATCGCCGACGGCGTCGTCGTAGCTGTCGGTGTAATTAAAGGTGCCGACGGCTTCGAAGCCGCCCAGGCGCCAGCCGAGCTGGGCCCGGCCCCGCGCCCGCGGACGGAGGTAGGTTCCGGCGAGGTCGCGCACCGGTTCCGCCGGGCTGGCCTGTTGCTCGAAACTATCGATGAAGGCGGCATCGAGCCGGAGACTGAATTTGCCGACCCGCGTGGGAGGCGAGAGGTATTCCGCCGCGATATCGACGCCCTGCACTTTGACGAAGCCGAGGTTTTGAAACTGGGTGTTCACAAGCAGGATGTTGCCGGGAATGCCGGCGGCGATGTCGGCGTCGGAGGCCGGGGCGCGCGCGACAAGGCCGGGGAAGTCGCTTTCGTTATCGAGGATGAATTGCGGGTCGAGGCTGGCGACGGAATTCTCGACTTTGATCCGGAAGAAATCGGCCGTGAAGGTGAAGCCCGGGAGCATGGGCGGGGTGAAGACGAGGCCGGTAGAGAAGTTATCCGATTCCTCGGCGTCGAGGTCGGGATTTCCGCCCGATAAAATCTGGATCGAGCTGCTCTCGTCCTCCGGCGCGCCGGTGACGAGGAAGCGGGTGGTGTCCTGGAGGTCCTGGGAAAAAGTGAGGGAGCCGGTGGAGGATTGGACGAGCGAGGGGGCGCGGAAGCCGGTGCTGTAGGAGGCGCGCACGACCAGCCAATCGGGCACGGGGCGCCAGGCGAGGCCGATTTTCGGGTTCACGGTGGAGCCGAAGTCGCTGTAGCCATCGCCGCGGAGGGCGAATTGCGCTTCGAGGCCGTCGATGCCGGGGATCTGCATCTCGGAGGAAATGATCGGCGCATAAAACTCGACGAAGCCGCCGATTACGTCGCGCGAGCCGCTGGCGGATGTGCTGTTGAGATCGATCACGCCGCCGGAGGTGGCGAAGGGATCGAAGTGGTCGTCGAGTTGTTCGTGGCGGTACTCGATCCCGATCGCGGTCGCGAGCTGGCCGGCGGGGAGGGCGAAGAGCGGGCCATCAAGCTTGAAGTCGCCGCCGAGGATGCGGCTCTCGCCGGTTCGGGTGGTGGTGACGAGGAGCGAGTCGATGGTGGCGGGATTATTGATCCCGTTGCCGGCGCCGAAGACGTTGAAGGCGGTGGCGGGATCGGGGTCGGCGAGGGCGGCGATGACGGCGGAGCGGGAGAGGTTGTTCGCGGTCTTGTCCTCGCTGTCGGTCTCGCTGTAGAGGAAGGCGCCTTCCATGCTCCAGTTGTTGGGGAGTTTCACCCGCACCCCGGCGAGGGCGCGGTAGGCGTCGGTCGTGATCTGGTCGATGCGCGGGCCGGCCTCGGTGACGCGGTAACGAAAGAGGACGTCGCTGCCGAAGGGGTTAAAGGGATTGGTCGCCGGGACGGCGATGTTTTCCACGTCGCCCTCGATCGGCGCAGGCGCGAGCTGCTGGTCGGTCGTGATATTGCGATAACCAAACTCGGCGAAGAGATCGACGTTCTCAGCCACCCGGCCCTGGAGGTGGGTGTAAACGCCGTGGCGCTCGGTCTCGGGCACGAGCGGCTGGTAGGGCGCGCGATCGAACCGGTTGCGGCCGGGAGTGAAATCCTCCACCGCCGGCATGCCGTCGCTATCCGCCGGCACTTTCAACGGATCGCCCGTGACCGGATCGAAAATGGTGCCGGGGTTTCCGACCGAGCTGAGGAAGCTGCTCCCGCCCTGGCGGCGTTGATCGATCGAGCGCGAGAAATAGCGGTCGGTCTGGAAGAGGGAGTTGCGATGGAAATAATCGGCCACGACGACGGCCTGGAAGCCGCGACGTTCGTCGGTGTAACCGCTGACGATCGAGGCGCGGTATTCGCTCGCATCGGTGTCGATGGTGTTGCCGTAGCCGGCGTTCACGAGTGCGCCGTCGAATTTCTCGAGGAAGCGGACGTTGACCACGCCGGCGATGGCGTCGCTGCCGTAGATGGGCGAAGCGCCGTCGCGCAGGATGTCGATCTGCCGGATCGCGGCCAGTGGGATGGAGTTGAGATCGACGAAAGCGGTGATGCCGTTTTGGGCGAAGGGGTAGGGCGCGAGGCGGCGGCCATTGAGCAGGACGAGGGTCGCATCCGAGGAGAGACCGCGGAGGGCGATGGCGGAGCCGCCGGGGGAGAGGCTGTCGTTCTGGTTCTCGGTGAAGGTGGGGCCGGAATTCTGGGGGAGGTTGCGAAAGAAATCGCCTAACGAGTCCGCGCCGGAGCGCTCAACGCTCTCGCGGGTGAAGATCGATTCCGGCACCCAGGGCGGGGAATCGCTGCGGATATTGGAGCCGGTGACGACGAGGTGATCGACCTCGAAAGGATCGCTGACGGCGTCCTGCGCTTCGGCGCCGGCGGCTGTCAGAATTGTCAGAGAGAACGAACGAAACACGGCTTTCCAAGACAAAGGCATGGCCCGAAACTGACAGAAATGACAGGTTTTGACAATCGCAGACTTTGCCCGATGCGAGGTCGTGCCGGCCCCGGAGGATATTTGACCCGCGGGCTGTTGCGCAAAGCCTTTTTTGGGCGCTTCTTGCTCTCATCATGAAGAGAGATCGCTGCGCCTTCTTTTTCTGCGGGCTGACCATGCTGCTGGCGGCTAATCTGTGCGCGGCAGAATCGAATCCCGCGTCCGCGGCGGAAAAAAAGCCGGTCATGAACGAATATCACGGCACAAAAGTCGAGGATAACTACCAGTGGCTGGAGAACGATGACGAGGTCGCGGTCAAGGCCTGGTCGGAGGCGCAAAATAAACGGACCCGGAGTTATCTCGACGGCCTGGCCGATCGCGCCGGCATCGAGCGTCAGCTCACGGAATGGTACGGCAAAGCTTCGCCGAGTTATTCCGCGCTCGCGGTGGCGGGCGGGAAATTGTTCGCGATGAAATTCCAGCCGCCGAAGCAGCAGCCGATGCTGGTGACGTTGACCTCGGCGAACGATTTGAAATCGGAAAAGGTGCTGATCGATCCCAACCAGATCGATCGCAAGGGAAGGACGGCGGTCGATTGGTATGTGCCGTCATTGGATGGGAAAAAAGTCGCGGCCTCGATCTCCGAAGGCGGGAGCGAGGATGGCACGCTCCATTTTTACGACGTCGCCACCGGCAAAGAATTGGGCGACACCATCGCGCACGTGCAATACCCCACCGCCGGCGGGAGCGCGGCCTGGAATGGGGCGGGGGACGGCATCTACTACACGCGTTTTCCGCGGAAGGGCGAGCGGGCGGAGGCGGACCTGAACTTTTATCAGCAGGTCTACTTTCACAAACTCGGCACGCCGGAGAGTGAGGACACTTACGCGATCGGGAAAGAGTTCCCGCGCATCGCCGAGATCGAGCTCGAGTCATCGCACGACGGCCGGCATGTCCTCGCCTCGGTGCAGAACGGAGACGGCGGCGATTACCTCCATTACTTGTCGGGCCCGGATGGGAACTGGAAGCAGATCACGCAATACCGTGACCAGGTGAAGGTGGCGCGGCTGGGCCGCGACGACGCGCTCTATCTCCTCTCCCGCGCCGGCGCGCCGCGGGGCAAGGTGCTGCGGCTGCCTTTGGCAACGCCGGAGCTGGCGCAGGCGACCGAGATTGTTCCGGCGGGTGAAGCGGTCGTGCAAAAGCTGGAGCCGGCGGCGGGAGCGCTCTACGTGGTTGATTTGTTAGGCGGGCCGTCGCAGGTGCGCCGCTTCGATCTCGAGGGCAAGAATGGCGCGACCATTCCCGTCCCGCCGATTTCCAATGTGCAGGAGCTCGTCGCGCAGGAGGACGGCACGCTCCTTTTCCGGGCGATGAGTTACACCGAACCGGTGGCATGGTTCGCCGTGGCCGCGGACGAGACCGCGCCGAGGAAGACCGCGCTGGTCAGCACTTCACCCGTCTCATTTTCCGATATCGAAGTGACGCGCGAGTTCGCCACGGCAACGGCTGGAGCCAGGGTGCCGCTTAACATCGTGCGGCGGAAGGGAACGAAACTCGACGGGAACAATCCGACGTTGCTCTACGGCTACGGCGGCTATGGCATCAGCATGTCGCCGACCTTCGACTTCACCCGCCGGCTTTGGTTCGATCGCGGCGGCATCTATGTCGTGGCCAACATCCGCGGCGGCGGCGAATTTGGCGAGGAATGGCACAAGGCCGGAAACCTAACGAACAAACAAACTGTCTTCGATGATTTCGCGGCAGCGGCGCGGTACTTGGCTGATAAGAAATACACCAATTCACAAAAGCTCGCCCTCATGGGCGGAAGCAACGGGGGTTTGCTCATAGGCGCGCTGATCACGCAGCACCCGGACCTGATGCGGGCGGTGGTGGCCTCGGTCGGGATCTACGACATGCTGCGGGTCGAGCTCGCGCCTAACGGCGCCTTCAACGTGACCGAGTTTGGCACGGTGAAGGACGCGGAGCAATTCAAAGCTCTCTACGCTTACTCGCCCTATCATCATGTGACCGACGGGACGGAGTATCCCGCCGTTTTGTTTATGACCGGTGCAAATGACGGGCGGGTCGATCCGTATCATTCACGCAAGATGGCGGCGCGCCTGCAGGCGGCGAACAAATCGGACAATCCGATTCTCCTCCGCACCTCCAGCGGTGCCGGGCATGGCATCGGGACGGCGTTGAGCGAGCGGATCCAGCAGCAGGCCGATATCTACAGCTTCCTTTTCGCTCAGCTGGGGATGACGGCAGGACCGAAGTAACGTCCTGTTACGCGGCGCCGCTTGAGCGCCGGACCGGGCCCGGCGGAGTCTCGGGCAATGAAACCGATTTTTTCTTCCATCGCCGGCGCCCGCCCGAAAAAGTTAATCGCGACGTACTTCGCTGGAGCGCTCATTTGTTCGACTCTGCCGGCCGCGGGCGCGAGCCAACCGGCGTTTCAGGTCAATCCGAACGCGGGCACAGGAGACGTGATCGTGCGCGGCAAGCTCGGAGGGTTTATTTTTGGTTTCGAGATCGACCCCAACGGTACGGAGGGCCTGCTCTGTGAGGCGGCTCTAAACTCCGACGGCACGGTGATGGCGGCGATCGAGACTTTTGACCAAGCGACGGGCAGGATCGTCAGGATCCTCGGCAAGACGAACACGGAAGATGACTTTATCGCGCTGACTGTGGCCGGCTCAGTCGGGTTGATTGAGCGTGAGAAGGTGAGAGGCCTCTTCAACAGTTCTTCTTCCAAAAGAAAAAAACGGCTGGAATTGCAAAAAAGGCAGGGCTCGGCCAAGACGGCCCTGTTGTCGTTAGTAGGGAGGGACACGTCGAATCGTGACGGATGACTCGTCTTGCGAGCTGAATCAACCTATACAATGGGGTTCGCTTTACCTGGGGAATTGTCTACGACTACAGGTCTGAAAGAGGGGGAGAGGCCCCAGGATAAGCGTCTGCGCCTTGGTCGGCCGGATCCCGTTCTCGCAACAGGAAATGGGGCCCGCCAAAGTAAAGGACCAGGAAAAAAAATGACCTCATCGCTGCGGATATCGGAGAGGAATTTCTCATTGCCCATGGCGAAAATCCGGAAGCCAAGGAGGAATAAGAAAAGAAGGAGCTGATTCCCGATTCTTTTGGAAAGCCCGGCCGCGGGCTGTCGCGCTGCGTTACGGCCTGGGTTGAAAGCCCGGCCTCACCTTCAATTCTGTTACGGCCTGATTCATCTTTGTATTATCCAAGAACTGGCGAGGCGGCCTTTGCACCGCCGGCCTCCGCGGCGCCGGGGAGGCTGTGCTAGCTTTCCGCGATGGAACTCTCTCCGAAATTTGAAGAAGCGTTGGTCTATGCGACGCGCACCCATGGCGGGCAACTGCGCAAGAAAACGAACATTCCCTACATCGGTCATCTCCTGGGCGTGACTGCGATCGCGATGGAGTACGGAGCGAATGAGACCGAAGCGATCGCCGCCTTGCTCCACGACGCGGTGGAAGATTGTGGCGGGCCCGAGCGGCAGCGCGAGATCGAGGAAAAATTTGGCCGCGCGGTGGGCGAGATCGTGGCGGGGTGCACGGACACCGATCAAATGCCGAAGCCGCCCTGGCGGGAACGCAAAGAAAAGTACATCGCGCACTTGGAGTCGGCCTCCGTATCGACCCGGCTGGTTTCAGCCGCGGACAAGCTGCACAATTCGCAGGCGATCGTGCACAATTTGCGCGAAGACGGCGCCGAGATCTGGCAGCGTTTCAAGGGCGGGAAAGAGGGCGCGCTCTGGTATTATCGCGCGTTGGTCACGGCATTTCGCAAGCATGGCGACAGTGCGTTGATCGACGAACTGGACCGCGTGGTGACGCAGATGGAGGAATTGGCGGCGGTGCCCGGCTAGGGCGTGCGGCACCGCGAGGTGCCGGGCGGGCAAGGGGCAGTTTTCCGGTGGACGCAAAATCTTTTCGAAAAGTCTTGCAGTGATGGAGCGATTGTTTTAACCGTTGAGTGTTCTGGGGGGAACAGCCGCCCTTCATACCCTTCGGGTGTGGGGGGCGGTACCTCAGAAATCTTCTCCCTCCCGACGCTCCGCCACGAAGTCTCGTTTGTGAGGTGATTATGCGAATCAGTTGCCCTGCGTCGTCTGCCGGAATCCAGGATTCCCGCAGAGTTCGCATTTATCCGCCCATCCGGGCGACGCCGCGCGCCGGGCTAGGGTAGCGAGGTGCCGATCTGTTGTCTCACGCTCCGCGCATCTGTCCGGTCGATTCTTCCGTTTACGTTCAAGTCTTCGCGGAAATTTGTGCCATCGGTCGTCTGCCCACTATCGCTTCTGGTCAGGTCGAAATCGGTGCTGGTGACGGTGCCGTCGCCGTCGACGTCGCCCAGGAGCAAACCCATGGTGACGGGAGTGCTGGCCAAGGTGTTTCCCTGGTCGTCAGTGACGCCGGTGAGAGTCACCGTCACATCCTGCGCGTTACAGGCCAGGGCGGCCAGGTTCACGATGTAACGATGCGGATCAGTGCCGTCGATCATGCTGCTCGTGACCGTGCCGCAGCTCGTCGTCACGCCTGCCACACTCGTTAGGCTGTGATCAAAGGTAAAGTTGATCGTGTGACTGCCCTGGCTGCCGCCGCTGCGGCTTTCCACTCCCGGGCCGCCGGCAAGCGGCAGGTCGATGGCAAAGCCACCCTTGACCGATTCCGCGCTGAGCAGGACCGGGCCGGTGGCGGCGGGAGCGACGCGCACATAATAGACATCCTGTTCGCCGTTGAAGGTAGCGGCATAGGCCACGTCGCCGCCGGTATTGTCGGATACCATCGTCAGGTAATCGCCCAGTTTGCTTTGGTTGGGATAACCCAGGAAAGGGTTAAAGGAGTTACTGACGGCGACGTTCGGCGCCCAGGTGACACCGCCGTCGGTGCTGTAGGAGTAGAAGAGCTGCGAGTCGGTGTTATTGGCGGCGTTGCGCGAATCGAGCCAGACGCTGTCGATCCGTCCGTTAGGCGCGACCGCCAGGGTGCCAAACCAATGCCATTTGTTGCGATTGACCGCGTCGTCATTCACCCGCACCGGGGCGCTGAAAGTCTGGCCGGCATTGGTGCTGCGGACAAACATGACGTCGGTCCCGTTGTTCGCGCCGGTCGGGATCACGCTCGCCAGCATGTAGACATTATTGTTCGTGCTCGTGCCGGAACGATCGACCGCGAGAAAAACCTGCCCGCTCAGTCCGACCGGGTTGATTGGCAGACTAAAACCGATGCTGCCACCGAGGTTGACCGGAGTGCTTTGATCGAAAGTCGGCGTGACCGCGCCGTCTTTCGCGTTGCTCGAGCGCACACACCAGGCCTGACCGGTTCCGAGGTTCACCCCGCCGATGAAGAGGGTGCCGTTCGAGTCGACGTCGGGCGTGCCCCAGGCGGGCGAGTTGGGAATATTGATCGGGTTGAGCCAGGTTAAACCGCCGTCGGTCGAGCGCGAAAATTGCCGGCCGCCATAATTGTTTCCGCTCGTGCTCCAGCATTGATACTGGAAGCCGCGTCCGCCGCTGTTGGTCTTGTCGATATTGAACCATTGCTTATCGCCGCCTGTGGCCGGGGCGAGTTTGGTCCAGGACATGCCGCCATTGAGCGAGCGCCACATCGTATCGAAGAAAGTCTCCTGCAGGCTGAGATAGAAAAAGCCGCCGCTGGCGTCGGAATCGAGGACGGGATCGCTCCGGAAAACGTTGTTCTCGAGCACGCCGGGGAAGGTCCAGGAAGTGCCGCCGTTAGCCGTGTAACCCCAGCCGGCCTGGCGAAAATTCGAGGCCACGCTGTTGAATTGCCGCCAGCCGATCGTGATTTTGTTTCCGTTCGTCGGATCGACGGCGAGGGAAGGCTCGTTCGCCGCATCGCCGGTGATGTTGCTGCCGCTCGCGTCGACGTTCACCTGGTAGCTGGTGAAAGCCTCGAAGCGCGAGATCATGCGCGGCGAAACCCCGGTCCGCCAAAGCAGTGCCGGAGCGTCGTCGTATTTTTCCAGTCCCTCGGTCGGGAGAGACTTGGGCGGCAGCGATTGAGCGAGAGACGGACCGGCGAGCAGGGGAAGGAAGGCGAGGAAACCGATTTGGCAAACCTGAGAAAACCGCAATGGCATGAGAGACATGAGGGCGACGGTGAAGGATCGGCCGGGCTTTTGTCAATCCAAGAGACTGCGGACTGATTCGCAGTGGAGGCTCCCCGTGGGCGCTGCTAGACTGGCCCTCCAGAAACCATGTCCAACTTCGAAGCGGCTGATTTTTACGATCTCGATGCACTCCTCTCCCCGGAAGAACGGCAGCTTCGCGGCCGCGTGCGCGGCTGGGTCGAGGAGCGTTTTCTTCCGGTCGTGACGCAGCATTATCGCGACGGCACTTTCCCGCTGGAACTGGTGCCGGAACTCGCGCAGCTCCAGGCCTTCGGTCCCGCCATCCAGGGTCATGGTTGTCCCGGGCTGGGCAATGTCGCGGCCGGGCTCATCATGCAGGAACTCGAGCGCGGCGACAGCGGGCTGCGGACCTTTGCCTCGGTCCAGGGTTCCCTCGCGATGACGGCGATCGACCTCTTCGGGTCGGAAGAACAAAAGAGCCGCTGGCTGCCCGAGATGGCGCGCGGCACCAAGCTCGGCTGTTTCGCCTTAACCGAACCGGACTTCGGTTCCAATCCCGGCGGGATGATTTCGCGCGCGCGCAAAACCGCCGACGGCTACCGCCTGAGCGGCGCCAAGAAATGGATCGGGAATGCCACCATCGCCGACGTCGCGGTCGTCTGGGCCAAGGTCGACGGCGAACCCGGCGTCGACCCGGAGAGTTCCGGCGCGGTCCGCGGCTTCCTCGTGGAGAAGGGGACCCCGGGATTCAATTCCAGGCTGATCGAAGGCAAGCTTTCGCTCCGCGCCGCCTTGACCGCCGAGATTGAGTTCGACGATTGCGCGTTGCCGGCAGAGGCGCTGCTCCCGCAGAGCGGCGGGCTGCGGTCGCCCCTTGGCTGCCTCAACCACGCCCGCTATGGAATTTCCTGGGGCGTGCTCGGCGCCGCCATGGCCTGCTACGATGAAGCGCGGCAGTACGCCCTCGGTCGCGAACAATTTGGGCGTCCCATCGCCAGCTTCCAGCTCATCCAGGCAAAGCTCGCGCGCATGTTGACCGAGATCACGAAAGCGCAATTTCTCGCCCTCCGCCTCGCGCAGTTAAAGGACGCGGGCGCGGCCAAGCATTACCACATCTCGATGGCGAAGATGAACAACGTCGAGATCGCGCTCGACGCCGCCCGCGTCGCCCGCGACATACTGGGCGGAGTCGGAATTCTCGATCAGCACCAGTGCTTCCGCCACATGTGCAATCTCGAGAGCGTCAAGACCTACGAGGGCACCCACGACATTCATCTCCTCGTCCTCGGGCAGCAGATCACCGGCATTCCAGCCTTCGGTTAACCCGAAGGGCTAATCAGGGAGACTCCGACGACGAGCGCGGCAGGAAAGCAGTCAAGAGGCGCTGTGCGGCAGCGTCTCTTTCAAAGAGCCGACCGACCCGGTGTCCGGCCTCGGTCACGCGAGCCAGCATGATCGACCGGGCGCCATTCGATTTCGTGATTTCGAGCCAGCCGGCCTCCCGCATCAGCTCGGCCTCATGGCGCATCTTTCGGCCATGCACTTCATAGCCGTCCGGGTCCGTTTCGGCGGCCCGCAAAATTTGTCTGGCGAGGGTGAAATCCATCGAATCCTAGGCTAGGAATCGGGACTAATCTGCTTATCGGTCGTATTCCGAGTTTGCGCGGATCTCGAGGGAGCAGGGCAGATCTGAACGTCCCTGCCGTGTCCCGTCCCGGCATGCTGCGTAAGTTGTTGGAACGCGGCGGACTGCAATGAGGAACTGCCAATTATTAAGGCATTATTCTCCAAGACTGGAGGAATATGGTCGGCTACCGGGCGACCATGACGCTCTATCGAGCTTTCGCGGCGCTTAATCGAAGCGCTCGGTCCGGGCGAGTAGCGTTTCCCACCAGGCGCGGTTGGCCTGATACCAATCGACTGTCGTGGCGATGCCTTCGCGAGCGCTGTGCAGCGGATGCCATTCCAATTCGCGCTTGGCAAAACTGGAGTCGATCGCGTAACGGCGGTCATGCCCGAGCCGGTCGGTGACGAACGAAATGAGGCTGTGCGGTTTGCCGAGCCGGTCGAGGATCAGCCTAACGACCTCGAGGTTGACCAGCTCGCCGTCGCCACCGATGTTGTAAACCGCGCCCGGTTTGCCTTTGAAAAGCGCAGCCACGATGGCCGCGCAATGGTCCTCGACATGGATCCAGTCGCGGACATTTTTCCCGTCGCCGTAAACCGGGAGCGGTTGGTCGTTGAGCGCCTTGATGATCATGAGCGGGATCAATTTTTCCGGGAACTGGTAGGGACCGTAATTGTTCGAGCAGCGGGTGACGATGACTTCCTGGCCAAAGGTGTGATGGCAGGCGAGGGCGAGAAGATCGG
>JALYQE010000138.1 GCA_030855965.1 Verrucomicrobiota bacterium
TGACGCTGGACGCGGTCGGCCGCTACTTCGAGCGCGTCCTGGCGAAGAAAGGCGATCTGCAGGTGGCCGAAGCTGCGCCCGGACCGTTACTGGAAGAATTGCTCGGCGGCGTTTACCGGGAAAAGGCAAAGCTGATCGGCCAGCGCACGGGCGAGATGCATCTCGCCCTCGCCGCCGAGACGAACGACAAACGCTTCGCCCCGGAACCGTTCAACGCCATGGCGCAGCGTTCGGTTTATCAATCGATGCGTGCCTCGCTCCGGCGGGCCTTTGCTCTTTTGCAAAAAAAACTGCCGGAGCTGCCGGAAGCGTTTCGGGCCGAAGCGGCGCAGGTCCTGGCAGCGGAAGATCAGATTCTTGCGGTCGAGCAGGAAACTCTTTCGCGCCACGCCTCGGCGATGAAGATCCGGATTCATGGCGATTATCATCTGGGCCAGGCGCTTTATACGGGGAAAGATTTCGTCATTCTCGATTTCGAAGGCGAACCGGCCCGGCCGTTAAGCGAACGTAAACTAAAGCGCTCGGCCTTGCGCGATGTGGCGGGGATGATGCGCTCGTTCCAATATGCCGCCTACAGCGCGCTCTGGCAGCCGTCGATGCGAAGCGAAGATGTGCCCTTCCTCGAGGTCTGGGCCGATCTCTGGTATCGGCAGATGAGCGCGACTTTCCTCGAGAGCTACCTCGCGGCGGCGGCCGGGGCCAATTTCCTGCCGGCAAAGGAGAGCGATCTCACCGTCCTGCTGGATGCGTACCTTCTCGACAAAGCGGTCTACGAAGTCGGCTACGAATTGAATCATCGGCCGGACTGGGTCCTGATCCCGGTGCGCGGGATCAAGCACCTCCTGAATCTCACCTAACGACTCGAAAAGATGGAATAAGCGCGGTGCGAAAATCTCCCACGATCGATGAAACCGCTTCTTCTTGCCCTGGCCGCGACGGTGATGGTTAGCGCCAATAATTTCGCTGCGGAGATACGCTTCCAGAGCGGTCCGACGCAGACTTCGCTGATCGAGCTTTACACTTCCGAAGGCTGCAGCAGTTGCCCGCCGGCCGAGGCCTGGCTGAGCCGGTTGACGGACAACCCGGGGTTGTGGAAAAATTTCGTCCCCCTCGCGTTTCACGTCGACTACTGGGACCGGCTCGGCTGGCGCGATCGTTTTTCTTCGAAACAATGGACGGAACGGCAAAGCCGCTACGCCGCGCAATGGCAGAGCGAATCGGTTTACACCCCGGCGGTGGTGGTGAACGGTCGCGAAGAACGGGGCTGGTCGGGCACGAAATTCGGTTCGCCTAACGACAGGCAAACCGGCCAACTGAACGTGAGCACGAGCGACGGCAAAACTTTCGCGATCGAGTTCCGGCCCGTTGATGGACTCTCCTCGGCCTATGAAGCACACCTCGCTCTCCTTGGCTCCGGCATTTCCACCAGCGTCCGGGCGGGCGAAAACAGCGGGCGCAGCCTAACGCACGACTTCGTCGTCCTCGCACTCCAGAACGCCGAGCTGAAACCAGAGGCCGGCTTCAGCCGCGCTCGCCTAACGACCAGCGCGACGGCCGAGGCGGGCGCCCGCAAGGCCATCGCGGTCTGGGTGACGCCGCGTGGCCAGCTGTTCCCGCTCCAGGCGACCGGCGGCTGGCTCCCCTGACCGGGCAGCTTACCGAGCCGGAAGGCGGCCAAAATCGTCTTGACCCGGCGCGTGATCTTTTTTAAGAAGGCATCGCGATGAAACTGAATCGCGCCCCCTTTCTTCTCGTCCTCGCCGCCGTCTCCGCGGCGATGGCCGCGTCCAATCCGGACGAGGTAGCCCGCTCCAGGATCAAGCGCGAGCCGGTGACTTCGAGCAACGTCGCCAGCGTCGGCTACAGCCGCCAGCTGCGCGCCCTCGAGATCGAGTTTACGCGCGGGGCGGTGTATCGCTTTCTCGATGTCCCTTCGGCGGTTCATCGAGGCCTGATCGCTTCCCCATCCAAAGGGCGCTTCATCGCGGAACGGATTCGGGGTAAGTATCGCTTCGTTAGGGTTGTCCCCGCCCGCCGGGGGGTGCGAGAGCGGGGGCGCGCCCCGATTCCTGAGCGGCGGTGGACCGGCTGCGCGAAGGTTTGCCGCCAATTCGTTTCGCGGGAATCGCGAGTTCAAGCCGGAGAAAGAAAATGCAAAAAAAGTGCAGAAACTGCGTTGACGGGCGAACACTCCGCGATACTTTGTTCGTCCGCTGATGCGGCCTCGGGTTCCCCGGGGTGTTCTTCTTGGCTCAACTTCGAGCCGCCGGTTGTTGGATTATTCAGCAAGGGGCGGCGTTTGTCGTGGCGCGAAAAGGAATGGTTGATCTTTGACAGTGCAATTCTGGATTTCGTCATCACGACGATTTAGTTTTTGAAATCCAGAAGGTAGAAGTCAGCGAAAATTGAATTGTGCGTTATACGTCGAGTTTCTTTGATTAAAAATTTTCCTGAACCGGTTCTTCGGAGCCGCGAGGGAATCTTAATTTGAATAAGATCGGACGAACACCGGCTTCCGCTTACGAGCGGTTGCCGGTTTAGAATGGTCAGATTTCAGCTCCCTCTTCGTTAGCGAAGAGGGGCGCAAACTTTGTCCGGGATCAGCAATGATGCCGGCTCCA
>JALYQE010000163.1 GCA_030855965.1 Verrucomicrobiota bacterium
CTTGATACGTGTGGGATTCCCCCTGGGTGCCCCCGATGTGGTCCTGAGCGCGGCCGTCGTCATTCGTCGTATGGATTACCACACCGTCACGCACGATATTTATGCTGCCGCCATCCGCCGGGGACCACTCAAGGGCCACGCGACGTTTTCCTTGTTGCCGGCGGAGTTTCGCGGTGAGCGTAATGTCGCCACCGCCGCCACCAGACGAACCTTTGATTGCCACGGTAATGCGCGCATCAGGTGATATGCCGCCGGTCTCATGCAGCACCACTTCTCCGAACGCAACCTCACTAGTCAAGTCAGTTGTCGGTGTCGCCGTAATCGTGAACTCTTGTGTCTCTCCAAGTCCCCCACTGAAGTTGAAGTTGCTCGGTGAAACGGAGATATTGAATCCACCGTTCATCGCCGTGCCGGATGCTGTCCAGCTTGTCGACTCGGTGCGTGTATTGCGCACCGTCCGCGTCCAAGAGCAGCTTGGGGTGCATTCCATTTCGCGGACCGACGGCAGGTTCAACGTTTTGGGATCCCCGCCCGTCGCCGGATTGGCGGCGAGGTAGTTGGCAGTCGTCTCATCCATCACCAGGCCGGCTAGCGCGGCTTTGGTCAGGTCAAGCCGTCCGTTGCCCACATCGTCCGGATCCCATGGAGTGACTCCGTCCTCCTTGGTGCCGCCGTTAAACGCGGTCATCATCAGGGCCGATTTCGTCTCCGAGACGGTCCAATCGGGGCGCACTTTTCGCACGAGGATCGCTGACCCCGCCGCGTGTGGGCTGGACATGGAAGTGCCGCTAATCGTGCCGTACCCTCCAAGGGAAATCGGAAAGGCGGCATAAATGTTTACACCAGGCCCCGTGATATCTGGCTTGGTCAGATCCTGCAACGGCGCCGGGACAGGGCCGCGGAGGCTGAAATCAGCCAGCACGTCGCCCGGAACACCAACCAGGTTGAAATCGATGATTGCGGTCGTTGGATTCGCATCGACAAACGCAGCCAAGGCGTCGCCGGTTGCCTGATCAGAGATGCTGTAAGCAGGGACGTCGGGCTGGCCGGTCGTATCCATCGAGAAAGGGACGGTCGTGTTATTATAGATCACCACCATTTCCGCCCCGGCGTTGAAAGCGTTCGTGATCTTCTCTGTGAAGGTGCAAGTGCCACGGCGAATCAACGCCACCGCCCCATTGAAGAAACCTGGCGGAAATTGCGGGACCGCGACCGTGCAGCCCTCCATCGCCGGGTCCTGCTCGTCGAAATGGCGAATCGGAAAGTCATTCAGTGGATCTCCGACTGGCGAAGCGCTTCCCCGGTCCAGCGAAATGTTCTGGATGTTCGGTGGGGGATTCCCCGGACCGACGGCGGAGAGCTCTCCGCTCGTCTCGCCGTCCTTGGTGGAGGCGGCGACGGTGAAGACCCAGGGACCGCGATGGTTCACCTGGCCGACGGGATCGGGAATGCCCGTGCTGGTATTGCCAGCCGACGCTGCGACCAAGACGTTGGCATCGACCAGATCAAGCTTGCGCCGGTCATTATCGAGCCAAGGGGAAGTCCCGCCTGAAATTGAGAAATTCATCACTGAAACGTCGCCGTGCAGGAGCACGCTATCCATGCCGGCCTGAATGTCGGCCTCGGGACAAGTAGTGGTCGGGCAGACCTTGTAAGCGCGAACACTGGCACACGGCGCAACGCCAGAGATGTCGGTGAACGGAGGCGGCGGGGCAGGCGGGGGATTGGCACCGGGCCCTACCGTGTTGCCTCCCGCAGTGCTAGCGGTATGAGTGCCATGGCCGTTGGTGTCTACTGGGCTCGGGCCGTTGCACAGACCATTTCCATCTGTGCTGGAACAATCCAGAAAACTCAGCAGTTTGTTTGGGTGTGCCGTGCCGTGGCCACAGCTTGCGTCGTTGGCAAAGGAGGGATGGGCAGGATCAATACCCGTGTCGAGCATCGCGAGGACGATGCCCTCGCCCTTCGTGCCGGAACTGCCTGGTGGCACGGCGGTGCCGTCCCAAATCTTATCGGCGCCAATGAAGCTCGGGCTGCGATATGTCGTGAGGTGATGAAGGCTTTCACGCTCCACTGACTTCACCCCGGATAGCCCACGAACAATCTGCGCCTCCTCCGGAGTGAGGCGCGTTGCGATACCGCTATGCGTCACCAAAAAGTGGTGGCTCACCTTCAAATCACGACCCAATGCCCTGGTCATCGCCTGCACCTGGCTGGCCTGTTCCCTGACTATCTGTTCGCGTTGCGCCTTTGCTTGCGGCGTGTTCGGGTTGAAATGCTCACCGCGAGCGAGCGTTTGTCGACGCAGCAGCCCTTCCTCGGCGAATTCAATCAAGTAGACGAAACGGCCATCTTTATCGGCCGGCGAATACTCAAGAGCGTCCTTGGCCGGAGCGGCGGAACCCGATGTCGTTTGCTTTGGTTGGCGCGACGCATCCGAATACGTGCCGAGACCTGCGGCCACTGCCAGACCGACGCCACACAGGAATAAAACGACACCAAATAAAACACGGACATTAAAAAATGCAGATTGCGAAGGAGATTTCTTTTTCATAAGCCAGATTTAAGTTGAGAAGACCAAGGAGTACAAATCTCTGATGATTAGCCAAGAAAAAATTTTAATTATTTTAGGAAAGGATTTCTTCGAACTCTGTGCGAACTCAGCCGGTCTGATGGCGGCATGTTCGCCGAAGATGCTCTTCCGCTGAAGAAGGGAATCGATGAAGCTGTCGCCAATGAACCAAAGGGATCGAATCCCTACATGAGCCGCGGCTGATTGGCAGAGTGCATCTGCAATGATGACACCCCGATTTGCACTTGCCGTCGCAACAGGGGTCGCTACGTCGCTCGCGATCGCTTTGGTCGCGGCCACGATCTATGTGACCACCCCTGATTACGCTGATGTTCGCGCCGGGCGGATCGACGCCGGGTATCTTGAATCAAACGATTGCAGAAAATGCCATGAAGGAAACTACGCGACGTGGCATGCGACATTTCACCGCACGATGACCCAGGAGGCAAATCCCAAAAGTGTGCTGGGCGATTTTGCCCGCGATAACACCATCACCTATCAGGGCGTTCGCGCCGAAATGGTGCGTGAAGACGGACGCTACTGGATGCAGCTCACCGGGGTGGACGGCAAAAAACAACAACTTGAAATCGGACGCACGATTGGGTCCCGGCGAATCCAACAGTATTTAACCAGAAACGGCGACCAATGGATTCGCCTGCCGATCGCATACGATCTTGTTCAGCGCCGCTGGATGCACCTTAACGGGTCGTTCTTTTATCCCGACGGAAGCGATTACAAACAGCATGTCGCAGAGTGGAATGCGAACTGTGTCTTCTGTCATAACGTCAAGGCGCAGCCTGGCTTTGACTGGGCGAAAAAATCGTGGAACACCGAGGTGGCTGAACTCGGGATTGCGTGTGGCGCCTGCCACGGGCCCGCCGGCGAGCACGCCCAGCAGGCGCTTTCTCCGGTCACGCGCTATCGCTGGCATCTGCACGACAAGACCGCTCCACCGGTCGCGGTGATCAATCCGGCGAAGCTTGATTCCGACCGCTCCGCGATGATCTGCGGACATTGTCATGGACAACGGCTCCCGGAGCCACGCGGGCGAATCCGGCCAATGATGAGCGATGGCGATCCCTATGACGCGGGAGAGAATCTGCTTGAGTTTTACCGCCCAGTGCAGCGCGACGATAAGATCGGCGAATTCAGTTTTGCTTCGCGTTTCTGGAAGGACGGCTCGCCTCGACTCACCGCGCATGAGTATCAAGGAATGACGCGCTCGAAATGTTTTCGGGCAGGCAAACCCGGTCAACGCATCACATGCATTTCATGCCACGAAATGCACGGCGGAGATCCGCGAGGACAGCTGACGGAGAAAATGAAAACGAATGCAGCGTGCACCCAGTGTCACCAGCAATTTGCAACACCGGTAGAGCTGATCGCGCACACAAAACATTCCGCGGGATCGAGCGGAAGCCTCTGCTACAACTGTCATATGCCGCAGATCGTCTACGGCGTTATGTCAGCGCACCGGACACACGACATCACCATCCCCCGCCCTGATGAATCGGTGCGTTTCAACAAGCCAAACGCCTGCAATCAGTGCCATCTGGATTGGTCCGCAAACCGAGCGATCGCCGAGACGCGGCGTCTTTGGTCGAAAACGTATGGGGCCAGTGCGGCCGGTGACGAGCGCTTCGATGAACCAGAGGGCCAGCGTGCTCTCTTCGCAGGCGATGCGGTCATGCGAGCGCTAACCGCCGCCGCCATGACGCCCGCGACCGACGTTACCGCTCCGTTGCTGTTGGAGGCAACACATGATCGGTATCCGATCGTGCGATATTTCGCGGCCAACGCGCTCGCGGCAGGCTATCCAGCTCTGCCGAAGCCCGATTACCTGGCTTCGGCAGAGGCGCGCGAGGCAACGTTACAAAGCTGGTATTCACACTGGCCGCCGGCAAGCTTGCGGGCGGCAAGAGAGGTTCGGCAGCGGCTGACTGCCGGTCGCGTCGAGGTCGACGTCGAAGTTGGCGAATAATTAGCAGCCGATCTCAACCACCTCTAATCTGAAAAAATGCGCTCGCCTTCGCAGGAAACCGGGTTGATTCGACAGGGGTGGATTTCGCTGGCAGGATGGATCGTCTTTGGCCTCCTGATCGAAGGCTTGATCGGTTTTCGTTCGCCGGTTTTGCTGGATGATTCGATTCGGCGCGACATGTTTCGCCTGGCGCATGCTCACGGAACGTTACTGAACCTGGTGTTAATCGCGGCCGCGATCTGCGCCCGGCTCGATTTGATTCGTTTGGGACGGGTGATATCGCTGGGATTACGCGCCGCCGTAGTGCTGTTACCGGGTGGCTTCCTGTTTGGGGGTATATGGCATTTCAAAGACGACCCTGGCGTGGCCATCCTCCTCGTCCCGGTGGGCGCGGTGCTGCTACTGACGGCCGCGCTGCGAATAGGATGCTCCGTTTGGCGACGATAAGGAAACAGAACGGTGATAGAACCTTTGCATTTGAAGGCGATCGAAGTCCGCACTCTTAAAGAAGGCAGATTGTGACGTGGTTCACCGTTTGAACGGTCGTGAGCGTCTCGGTGCCCGCACGGTTGAAGAAATGGAGGCGCATCATCAAGCGGTCGCCGAATCGTTAGGCAAGCAGACCGTCAACGATTCGCAGGGTGCGGTCGCCTCGCTGCGCGAGATTGTTGTCGTGCGTCACGACGACAAGCGTTTTGTTGCGCTCGCGCGCGAGCCCGAGGAGCAGATCCATGATCGTGTCGCCGGTCTTGGAATCGAGGTTGCCGGTCGGTTCGTCGGCGAAAACGATGTCGGGATCGTTCGTTAGGGCGCGCGCGATCGCGACACGCTGCTGTTCGCCGCCGGAGAGCTCGGGAGGAAGGTGATTCAGCCGATCGCCGAGACCGACGGCTTCCAGGCTCTTGGCGCAGGCTTCGAGCGTGATGTGCCGCCCGATCATCCCCGGGAGCATGACGTTTTCGAGCGCGGTCAATTCCGGGAGAAGGAAGTAGCCCTGGAAAACAAAGCCCATCTTCTGATTGCGCAGCTTGGCGAGCGACGACTCGCTGCCGCGGTAAAGCTTCCGCCCCTCAAACTCGACTTCGCCGGATTCCGGCCGCTCGAGGCCAGCCAGAGTGTAGAGAAGCGTCGTTTTCCCTGCGCCCGAGGCGCCGCAAAGAAAAATCGACTCCCCGTGCCGCACCTCGAGAGAGACTCCGCGCAAGACCTCGATCCGGCGCGGACCGATCTGGAAAGAGCGGCGCAAATCTCGCGCGATGAGCTGTGGACTGGACATTGGGCTGCATCATTGGCCAGCTCGCCCAAGGCCGCAAGAGAAGGCCATTCCCTTTGCCGCGAAACAAAACGCCGCGCGGGATCGAAATCTCCGCGCGGCACCTGTGGGCAAATGGACTCTTTGTTAGATCAGGCCGAGCGTGGCCAATGTCGGCTCGTCGACGGCCTCCGTCACCACCAGGCCTTGATCCTGTTGATAATCGCCGAGCGCGGCGCGGGTCTGCGGTCCGATCAAGCCATCGATCGGGCCCGAATAATAACCCTGGTCGCGCAGGGCGAGCTGGACGTTCTCGATGACCTGGCCGGGGGCCAGATTGTCATAGCCGTAGATCGGCTCGCTGTAGAGGTAGGTATTGTAGTACGGGCTGTAGCCATAAGCCGGATACCAGTAGTTGTTCCACCAGTAGTAATAGCCGCCTCCGAAAAGGATGAAGGTGGTGTTGTAATGGCTGTGCCACCAATTCCGATTGCGCGGGGTGCGGACGACGTGGCTGCGCGCCACGTTGAAGCTGTTGCGGTCGAAGTTCCGGTTGCCGCCGCGATTGACGTTGCGGTTACCACGATTGCCCTGGGTTGTGACCTGCGTGTTATCGCGATTACCCCGGCTTTGAGTCACCACATCATTTGACGGCTGGTTGCGGCCTTCCAATTGAGCTTCGCTCCGGACCGGTTGCCGTTGGCTCGGCGCAACCGAGCGCGGCGCACCGGACACGTTGCGCTGGGTGGGCGCGATTCTCCGTGGAGCCTGCTGTTGGACTGGTTGCCGGACCGACGGGCGCAACGCCGGCCGGGCCTGGCCAGTCGGCTGGGAGCGCGCCTCCGCGGCGGAATCCGCCTCGCGCCTGTTGTTTCTTCTCTCGTTGTCGTCTGCCCTCATCACTTGCGCGCCGGAGAGCGAGAGAACGAGCGTGACTAGTAGTAATTTTTTCATATTTCTTGCCTCGGTTTTATTGGACAGGCTGTGCCCCCCGATTATTCAAAGAACCCTTCAGCTCTGCTGTCGCACCGCCTCGAAAAGGACGATCGCGACTGCGGTCGCGAGGTTGAGGCTGCGCGTGCCGTGCATCGGGATGGTCAGCGACCGTTCACGATTCGCCGCCAGCAGGCTCTCCGGCAGGCCTTTGGTTTCGCGGCCGAAGACGAGAAAATCGCCGGGCCGAAACCGGACCGCGTGGTAGGGCTGATCGGATTTCGTGGTGAGATAAAAGAAACGCGCGTTTGCCGCCTGCGCGGCCTGGAGAGCGCCTAACGAATCCCAGGACCGCAGGTGAACCTCGGCCCAGTAATCCAACCCCGCGCGCTTCAGGGTGCGGTCGTCGGTCGAGAATCCGAGCGGCCCGACAAGATGCAGAGTCGAGCGCGTCGCCAGGCAAAGCCGTCCGATGTTGCCGGTGTTGGGCGGTATCTCCGGCTCGACCAGGACGACGTTAAACACGCATTTTCATCCGCCGCTTAAGCGCACGAAGGCAGAAGCGGGGCGGCAATTATCCCAGCTTGCCTGCGACGAACTTCTCCAGCTTCACGATATCGGCCGCAAATTTGCGAATGCCTTCGGCCGTTTTCTCGCTCGCCATGGCGTCGTCGTTGAGCAAATAGCGGAAGGTTTTTTCGTCCAACTCCATTCTTTTGATCTCCGCGTCTTTCGCCTTGGCGGGATCGAGCTTGCGCTCAATCGGCTCGTGCGAGCTGGCAAGTTTCTCCAGCAATTCCGGGCTGATGGTAAGCAAATCGCAGCCGGCCAGTTCGATGATCTGCCCGACATTGCGAAAACTCGCGCCCATCACCTCGGTCGGATAGTCGAACTTCTTGTAATAGGTATAAATCTCCTGCACCGATTGCACGCCCGGATCTTCCGCGCCGGCGTAGTCCCGCTTATTCGCGGCCTTGAACCAATCGTAAATCCGACCCACAAACGGCGAGACCAGCTGCACCTTCGCTTCCGCGCAACGCACCGCCTGCGGGAGCGAGAAAAGCAAAGTCAGGTTGCAATTGATCCCCTCGTTTTGCAGCGCTTCGGCCGCGTTGATGCCTTCCCAGGTGGAGGCGATTTTGATCAGGACGCGTTTGCGATCGATCCCGCGCCTCTCGTAAAGCTCGATCAGTTGCCTGCCTTTCTTAATCGACCCCTCGGTATCGAAAGAAAGACGCGCATCCGTCTCCGTCGAGACGCGTCCCGGCACGATCTCGAGAATGTCGCAGCCGAAAGCCACCAGCAGGTGATCGATTACATCCTCGATCTGCGCCACACCGCTCAGCCCGCTGCTCTTGCGGTCGGCGATGACCTTTTCCAAGAGATGCGAGTATTGCTCTTTCTGCGTCGCGGCAAAAATCAGGCTCGGGTTGGTCGTCGCATCCTGCGGTTTGAAATCCCGCATCGTCTCGAAGTCGCCTGTGTCGGCGACCACCTTGGTGAATTTCTTGAGCTGATCGAGCTGGCTCGGTTTCGTTTCGGTTTTTTTCTCGGCGGCAACGGCAGTGCTCATGCGGCAAAATTACCGTTCAACCTCGCGCTTCACAACGGGAAAAGTGGCGGCCCGCTTTCTCCGCGGCCTGACGATGGTCGTTTGTCAGACGGCGTTTTCCCGCTAGTATCGGCCCGCGATCATGAGCACCGCGCCGACCGAATTGATCATCGAAGCCGGGCACACGGAGCGGAATTATTGGCGCGACCTCTTCCGCTACCGGGAGCTGTTTTACTTCCTCGCCTGGCGCGACGTGCTCGTGCGCTACAAGCAAACCGTCATCGGCATTCTCTGGGCGGTCTTGCGTCCGTTGCTCACGATGATCGTCTTCACCTTCGTCTTCAGCCGCATCGCGAAGCTCCCCTCGGGCGGCATCCCCTACCCCGTGCTGGTGTTCGCCGCCATGCTTCCGTGGCAGCTTCTCGCCACCTCGCTCAGCGAAGGCAGCGGCAGCCTGATCAACAACGCCAACCTCATCTCGAAAGTTTACTTCCCGCGGCTCATCGTCCCAGCCAGCGCGGTCATCGTCTCGTTCGTCGATTTTGCGATCTCCATGGTGCTGCTCGGCATCATTATGGCGATCCATCAGATCTGGCCCGGGCGATTTCAAATGGCCGGAGCCCGTTTCCGCAGCAGAGCCTTGTCCTGTCGCTGGTTACGATTGGACTTCTCCTCGCCACTGGAATCTGGTATTTCCGGAAAACGGAACGTACTTTTGCGGACGTAATCTAGTTAGATCTACGGGATTGCGGTCCACGCGGCCTGGGTCTCGCCGTGAGAAGAAAACTTGTCAGGTTGAAGGAAAACCGAATCGCACTCAACGCACGCATCCTCGCCCGACGGGTGCGGGAAGTGACCTCGCACGCGCGGGAGAATCTCAACCTCCGCCTCGCCCTGCGCGACTGGCGGCAGGCTTTCCGCAATCGCGGCAACCGCAACGCCATCTTCCTGTGGGTGCCGAAGACCGCCGGCCACTCCGTCATCCGAGTTCTCGATGCCTACGGCGCCCAGAAATTGCCGGATTACTCACTCATCGAGCGCTATTTTGAAAACCGCGGCATCGTCACCTTCGGCCACATCTCCGTGCGGCATTTGCGCGAAGCGGGCTGCATCAGCGAAGAATTTTGGGCATCGGCCTGGAAGTTTGCCTTCGTCCGCAACCCGTACGCCCGCGCGGTCTCGCTCTTTCAATATCTCAAGCGCATGGACATCCTCCCAGCCAGCACCACCTTTCGGATTTTCTGCACCTACCTGGCCGAGCGCGC
>JALYQE010000165.1 GCA_030855965.1 Verrucomicrobiota bacterium
ATCTCGATCGGCGCTTCAACGCGTTGGTTGGGACGCTCATGCTCGATTACGCTCCACGCTGGATCGTGACCAACAAGGTTCTCAAAGAAATGCTTTGGCGATTGCACTACCCGCCGCTGCGCCGGGCGATCCGGGAGATCTGCCACCACAACTGGTTCCTGCACGCCGCCGGCGCGAAACGGGATCTTTTGAAGGCGAGCCATTTCCTTGCCCGGCTCGATCGTCCTTCTCATCCGTAGGCGCCCGATCCCATGTTGCTCACTCGTCTTCGCGTCCGGCTGAAGAATGTTCTCGCGCGGGAATCTCTGCCTTATCGGATGGCTCGGTTTGTCTACCAAACCTGGCTGCAAATCGAAACGCGCCTTTTCCGCGACCAACGAGAAGCGCGCCAGATCACCGACAACTCGATCTTCGTCCTCGAGGAGGAGATGTCGATGTGCTCGATTTTTCCCAAGGAAATTCTCGACCTAACGATCGAGCTTTTCCAGCCGCGCACCATCCTGGACGTCGGCTGCGGGACAGGGATCAGCCTCGACTATTTCACGAGCAAAGGAATGGAAGTGCGCGGGCTCGAAGGCTCCGCCCTCGCCATCTCCAAGGCGCGCCATCCCACGCTTATCCGGCAGCACGACCTGAACGCGCCGCTCGATCTCGGGGAAAAATTCGACCTCGTCTGGTGTTTCGAAGTCGCCGAGCACATTCATCCGCGCTACGTATCCGCTCTGCTCGCGACCCTGACGAATCATAGCGACCGCATCCTCCTTTCCGCTGCGCGTCCCGGGCAGGGCGGCCTGGGCCATTTGAACGAACAGGAACCCGGCTACTGGATCGCGCTCATGCAGGAACGCGGCTTCCACCTGGCGGGCGAGACCGAGCGTTACCGCGCGCTGCCCGATCACTTCGCGGGGAACATTCTCATCTTCGAAAGGAACGATGGGGCTCGATAGCAACGGGACCAAGTTCCTCTTCGCGGCTCACGCCTCCGGCGTTTCCTTTCGCCAGACCGCGATGCTCGGGCGTCAGAATTTTTTCCCTGAGCCCGCGCAATTGCAGCGACTGCTCGATCACCGGCAAAGCGGTTTGTCCGCGGATAAATTTTTGGCCGACTCGCAAAACTACGCCGAAAAATTTCTCGAGTTCCTCGGCGCCGAGGAAGCGGTCGCGATCGACAACTCCGCTTACGAAGGCGCCGCAATCGTGACCGACCTGAACGCGCCGATCGACGCCTCCCTCAAGGAGCGCTTCAGCGTCGTGCTCGACGGCGGCTGTCTCGAGCACATCTTTAATTTTCCGCAGGCGATCCGGAACTGCATGGAGATGCTCCAGATCGGCGGTCATTTCCTCGGCATCACTCCGGCCAACAATTTCTGCGGGCACGGCTTTTATCAGTTCAGCCCGGAAATTTACTTCCGCATCTTCACCGCGGAAAACGGCTTCGCCCTTCGCGCTGTTCTGACCCGCGACGGCCAGACCTGGTACCGGGTGCGAGATCCCGACCAGTTCGGCGGCCGGGTGGAGCTGCAAAACAACCGGCCGACGTATCTGTTCGTGCTGGCGAAAAAAATCGCAGCGCGCGAACTCTTCGGCGCGCCGCCGCAGCAGAGTGACTACGCGCGGACGTGGGAAGCAGCCACCGGCCATTCGCCTTCGACACTCCCACCCGGGCGATCGTTGGCGGCGAAACTCCGCACAATCCTGCCCGCGCAGGTGCGGGATGCACTGCGCCCGCTCGCGGCCCACCTTCCGATTGGTCATCGCTACTCCTGTTACCAGCGCCTCGATGAAGCCGCGCTCCTCGGCGGCAACCTCGAATCCAGGCCCGCCGCGATATGAGCCTGCCCCATCTCGTTAGGCGAAAGCTCGCGACTTTCGCCGCCACCATCCGCGCCTGCGAAAACTGGCCGGCCGTGGCGCGCGCCCGCCTCAGCGCCTCGGCCTCGGTCGACGCGCTCCATTTTCGCGACGGCAGGATGCTGCGACCGATGCCGCCATTGAAGGAGACCTGGGGCGAAATCTTCGAACTGGCCCTCGCCGATCTCTACGGCATCCGCGCCTGCCGGCCCGACTTTATCATCGACGTGGGCGCGAACATCGGCGCGTTCACCTGCCTCGCCGCGCACGTCCATCCGCAAGCGCAGGTTCACGCTTTTGAACCCTCGGCGCCGCATGCCGACCGGCTCGCAGAAAACGTCGCCCTGAATCGCCTGGGCAATGTCGTCCTACACCGGGAAGCGGTCACGAAAGATGGACGCACGGTGGTTTTTTCCCAGTTCGGGGCCGGCGGCGCCTCGGGCATTGTCCTGCAGGGCGACGGGCCTTCGACTGAACTCGAGAGCGTCTCGTTAGGCTCGATCGATTTCGCCCCCGCGCGCTGCCTTTTTCTAAAACTGGATTGCGAGGGCGCCGAGGGTGAAATCATCGAGTGGCTCTGCGCCAATCTTTCGCGCCTGCCCGCCAGGGTGAACGTCGCCTGCGAATATCATCACTGGTGCCCGCTTTCTCTCGACGATCTGCTCCATCTCTTGCGCGCGCACGGATTCGAAGCGGAATCCCGCATCCTTTACGACGAGTCCTACCTCTTCGCCGCCCGCGGACAGCCGGCGTAAATCCATGAGTGCGCAGTTCCTCGAGTTTGAAAAAGTCGATCGTTGCCCGGGATGCCGCGGTGCTCGCATTCACTCCAAAGCCGAGCGGGAGATCGGGCAGTGCGGCGAGTGCCAGCTCTATTTTCGCAACCCGCGGCCCACCCAGGCAGAGATCGCGCGGTCCTATGACATTGGGGCAACCTTCGAGGCATGGCAAGACGAAGAACCAGCCCGCGCCAAAATGTGGCAGCGGCGTCTCGCCTTGCTCACGAGGCACGTCGCGGGCGGCCGCCTGCTCGATGTCGGCACGGGCGATGGCCGTTTTCTCGCCGCCGCGCAGGAGGGCGGATTTGCCGTCGTCGGGACCGAAGTTTCCGAGGCCGGCGCCAGCTACGTGCGGGAGCGCGGCTTCGATGTCCATCTCGGGCAAATCACCGACCTGGCCTTGCCTAACGACAGCTTCGACCTGGCCACGATCTGGCATGTGCTCGAGCACGTGCCCGACCCGGCCGCGGTCCTCCGCAAGATACACGGCCTCCTTCGTCCCGGCGGCATCCTGGCGGTGGCTGTGCCTAACGAGGAAAATTTCTTTCTCCGCCGCCGCTTCGGCCAGGCGAAGACGAGCCCCTTCGATCCGCTGACCTTCGGGGGTGAGATTCACCTCAGCTATTTCCGCCCCGCGACTCTCCGGGCTGCGCTCCGCGCCGCGGGCTTCCACGTGATGGAATTCGGGGTCGACGATATTTATCATCGCCGAAACCTGGCCATGCGCTTGAAACTTTGGTTGCAGCAAATCCTGGCGCGGGCGTTTGGCTGGCATTTTGCGGTCGCGATGTATGCGGTTTGTCGCCGAGTGGAGCGCCCGCCCCAATGATCAGTTTTCTCCAGAAAATCTCCTCGCGCATTTACGGCTCGGCCGTCGCCTGGTCTTTCGTTTTTACGGCCATCCGCGCCGGCGGCAACCTGCTCGTGCTGCCTCTAATGCTGCACAAACTCACCCCGGAAGATCTCGGCCTCTGGTACGTTTTCCTTTCGTTAGGCGGAATGGCCAGCCTGGTCGATTTCGGTTTTTATCCCACCATGTCGCGCGTCACCGCATTCCTCTGGGCGGGCACGGAGGAAATTCAGGAAACCGGAGTTCAAGCCGTCCGTCGCTCCGGCGATAACTCACCTGGACCGAACTACCGGCTGCTCGCGGATCTGGTGAAAACGATGCAGATTTATTATCGCGGGATCGGCATTCTCATCACCGTCTTGATGGGGATTTTCGGAACGATTTGGATCGAGCATAAGGCGCATCTGCTCCCCGACGCTAACCAGGTCCTGTGGGCCTGGCTCCTTTTTCTCGCCGGCATCTTCGTGAACATCACGAGCGGGATGTGGCATCCGCTCCTCTCGGGGATCAACCAGGTCCGTCTCAACCAGCAGGTTTTCATCATCGGGCTGATCGCTAACTATCTCACGATCGTCGCCGGGCTACTTCTTGGAGCCGGTATTTTTGCGCCGGTGGCCGGTTTTTTCCTGATGGGCGCCGTCTCGCGCACGGCGGCGCGAATCAAATTCAACCAACTCAGCAAAGCGGCTGAATTCGCCCCTGGGTCCCGCTGGTCCGCTCGATTGCTCCACTCGCTTTGGCCAACCGCGTGGCGCACAGGCATCGTGACGATCGGCATATATGCGACCCTGAATCTCGGCACACTCATCTGCTCCGCTTTTCTTGGCCTCAAAGCAGCCGCCTCCTACGGATTAAGCATGCAACTGGTGCTCGCCGCCGTCGCTGTCGCTTCATCTTTTATCGCCGTCAAACTCCCAGTCATCGCCCAGATGCACGCGCTGGGAAGAGAAAGTAAGATCAGCCGATTGGTTTTTCCGCGGATGCGCTGGTTTTGGTTGGTTTTCATCTTCCTGGCGGCGATGGCCATCCTCTTCGGCGACCGCGCGATCCACGGTTGGTTTCGGTCGCAAACTCCGCTTCTGCCCACGCCGCTCTTGATTGTCCTCTTCATCGTCGGCGCGTTAGAAGGGCATCACGGCATCTTTCGTGAATTGGCCGTGACGGCACACCGCAATCCGTTTGCGATCCCGGTGGTCGTTTCCGGAGCGCTGATTGTACTCCTCAGCTCGCTTCTTGTTCCGCAGATCGGAATGTGGGGTCTCATTCTTGTTCCGGGAGTGGTCCAGATCTGTTTCAACAATTGGTGGATCGTCCTGATTGGCCTGCGCTCAATCGGCAGCAACTTTCGGGAATACGGCAGCGGCCTTTTCGGCACCCGCACTCGTGGGTTGACTCTGCATTAACCGCCTCTAGACAAGAAGCGCACTCATGATCGCGGCCATCAAACGCTTCCTTCCGAAATACCTCTTCGCCTTATCCGTCAGCCCAATCCTCTTTACCGTCGGGGTCTTTTCGCGGCGCCACCGATTCCTCATCTTTCAGATCGCCAAGCATTTTGGAATGTCGATGCCGACGGAAAAAGAACGTCTCCCGACGATCGCGCTGGCCGACGTTCTGCCGCGCAAACTCGGATTGACCCTGCTCGAGCCTCTGGCCGAGGGCGGAAACGTTTCCATGCTGGAGGTAATGGTGATTGCGGCCACGGCGCGAAATTCCGAGCCTCCCAGCGCCTTCGAGATAGGAACCTTCGATGGGCGAACCGCGCTGAACATTGCGGCTAACCTGAAAGAAGGGGGCCGGGTCTGGACGCTCGATCTTCCGAAGACCGGGCTGGGCCAAACGGAATTTGAGCTGGCGCCGGGAGAAAGCGCATTTGTCGATAAGAAAGAGTCAGGCACAAAATTCAAAGGGACCGCCTATTCCAACCAAATCACACAGCTCTATGGAGACTCTGCCACGTTCGACTTTTCTCCTTTTGCTGAAAAGATGGGCCTGGTGTTTGTCGATGGTTCCCACGCCTATGAGTATGTGCTCAAAGACACTGTGAACGCGCTTCGCCTCGCTGCCGCAGGTGGCACGATTCTCTGGCATGACTATCAGCAGGATTGGCCGGGGGTGATTCGGGCACTGAACGAACTTCAGCAAAACGACTCGGCCTGCGCAAACCTGCGACGAATCGAGGGAACCTCCTTGGTGATGCTCAAGCGTGAAAGTCCTCGTCGTACGACTTGATCATCTCGGAGACGTCCTCCTGACGACTCCGCTCATGCGAGCGTTGGCATGCGGAGGTCACTCGGTGGACGTGCTGGTGCAAGACTCACTCAAGCGGTTATTCCTCGGGTCGGCTTCCGTCCGAGACTGTTTCGGGATCGGGGAAATCGCGCCGGCATTCCCATCGCGCTGGTGGCAACTGGCACGCTGGCTTCGTAACTCTTCTTACGATGTCCTCATCCTGGCTTACGCCAAAGACCGGCGCCTATGCTTGGCCTCGATGTTTTCGGGAATCGGCCGTCGGATTGCAATGTGGGGAGGCCTTTGGGGCCGTCTCACTGGTCACGAATGCCTTACATCTCATATTCTCGATAACCCGAGACCCGTCTCAGAGATATTGCTCGAGTGTTCAAGAGCCATGTCTTTGCCGGACCAGGGTCTCAAGCCAGACTTTCCCTTGGCGTCGGGTGAGCGCGATGAGATATGGGCGCTTCTCCCGGCCTCATTCCGGGGACGGCGCATAATCGGAATTCATCCTGGATCAGCCGGGAATGCGTGCAATCTCCCGAGTCGCATTTATTCAGACCTGGGCGTCTTACTTTTGCGCGAAACGGACTGTGTCCTCGTCATCACCGGAACGAAAGGCGAAGAGGAACTCTTGAGTGCCTGGCCAGAAGAGCTTCTAGGATCGGAGCGCGTCTGGCTCTCGATGGGCAAACTCGGATTACGGGAGTTAGCCTGCGTGATCGCGGAGATGAAAGTCTTCGTCTGCTCCAGCACGGGGCCATTACACGTCGCAAGCGCGGTCGGAACGGCGACGGTTTCGCCGTTTTGCCCTTCGGTCCCGCTCAATGCCGCGATCTGGGGAAACGTTGGCGCTCCTTCGCGCGTGGTCGAGCCACAGACTTGTCCGCGCTCGGCTGGGACTCTGACCAGTTGCGATTTTCGCGGCCAGATTTCCGCCGAGCAACTTCTAGGGCGGGTTCAAGAGCTTCTCTCCGCGATGACCCCGGCGAACGACCTCTAATACTTTCTCGACCACTGCCAGAGGATCGATTCGGGAAAAGACTCCCGCTTCATCCTCGAGTGAAACAAATTCGACATCGGGTGCTAAGTCTACCTCCGTCTCGCAATAGCGACCCGCCTCGACTTTGCTGAAAGATATATTCCTGATGTAGACTGGCGGAATGCCAGCCGCGTTGGCGAGGTGTCTTGGTCCGGAGTCGGTGCACAACACAGCGCTACATTTTTCCAGGAACCGAATGAGAGGAAGCAAGGAAAGCCTGCCCGCGGAGAGTCGCGCTGCAAGATCGAAGTTGGTTTTCAATCGGCGGAGCAGCGGCAGGTCTTCCCCGGCCCCGAGGAGGATGGTTTGGATGGGGGAAGCTTTCTCGATCTTTTGAACCGCGGCGGCGAATTCCGTTGCCGGCCAGACACCGCGGGCCTGACGACTGGTAACAAAACAGGCCACCACAGGGCGCTCGGCATCGAACTCAAGTTCACGCCAATGTTGGTCCGCTTTTTCGCCATCCTGCGGGGACGGGAAGACTCTCGGACGCAGGGACCAGGACGGCGCATTTCCGGTCAGCTGAGCCACGAAGGAGCGAAAGTAACCTGGAAATGGCTGTGGAAAATCGATCTGCACGGGATGGGTGACGAGGCCGGAAAATCCCTTGTGAATGTAGCCGACCCGGTTTGGAATCCCCCGCTGCACGGCAGCGACGAGCTCCCGCCAATAACCGCCGCTGTTATAGCAAAGCGCCACGTCGAGCGGGCCGAGCGATTCCAAGGAAGGAACACAGCTCTTAAGAAAAGGAGAATTCGCCGGAATTTCACCGGCCGGTGGCGCGGCGACAAAGTGCCATTCGCACTGTGGAAACGATTCCGCCAGGATGGGGAGAGACGCGGTATTATAAAGAACATCCCCGATATGATCGGCGCCGATCAACACTCCGCGCCGCCACGAGGAAGGGGGTCCGGGGTTTCGCCGGGAGGAAACCCGCGCTGCGAGTTTGAGAAAGGGCGCACCCAATTCGCTCAACCGGGCCAGGGAAAGATTTCGACTGTTGCGAAAGGCCTCGGGTTTCACCGGCGAATGCGACATCATCCCAATCTTCGCGAATAAATTGCCGCACGCACTTCCGCAATCTAGTTTCGGCCCATGTCTTTTGCCGACCGCCAAATATTTGGACCGCGGGTCGGCCTTATTTTCGTAACTGTGATCGGCCTGTCGGCTTGCGTGGCTGTCGGCGCGACCATGGGATCAAACGCGGTCATGGTCGTGATCACGTTCGCGACCTTGGCCTTGGCTTTGGCCTGGCTCACCCTGGCAAAAGAGCGCTGGTGGCTGCTCGTCCCCGCAGCCGGGACGCTAGGGGGTTACTTTTGGTTCGGCTTTAAGCTTTACCCACATGAGGTGGCGCTCGCCGGCTGTCTGCTTCCGCTGGTCATGGCGATGGCCGTTCGACGCAATAAAACGATCCCCAACCGCCCACCTTTCCCGATCGTTTTGTATCTGCTGAGTTTTTATCTCCTGGTCCACTGGCTCGGGAGCAATATTTATAACAAGCTCGACACTGGAGGCGGTTACGGCAACGTCACCCGGGCCTACTTCAATGCCTATTGGGTCATCATTTTTCTCATCGCTTTTTGGCGATATGCCTCCACCCGCTTCATCCCCGCAGCGCTCATGCTTAGTTATCTGGCGGCTGGGGCGCGGGTAATTATCGGGCTTGTGACCTACTTCACCAATGCCTTTGCCTACATTCCCGTAGTCAACTATGTCCTGCCCGGGTCGACCCACGACCGCGGCGCAGATCTTCGGTTTTCTGGGCTGGCACTCGCCACTCTCGCCGCGTGTTATTTTCTCATCTCGAAAGGATTTCTACGCAAATCGTTCCACTTTCTTGTTTTTCTCTTCGGTTCTTTTGCCTTGCTTTTCGGTTCCGGGCGAACGGTTCTTGTCCTCGTATGCCTCATCCCCGTATCAGCGACGCTTCTTTACCGGAAAGTCGTACCGCTTTTCTTTTCAATCTCGGCCGTAGTAGTCGTTGTTGCGGTTCTCAACGCGCAACCTTCCCTGCTCGATCGCGTCGCGCCGCGGGTGCAACGTTCTATCTCGATCCTCCTGCTCGACCCGGCGCAAGCAGATAAATATGGCCAGGCGGGTTCGAGCGACCAATGGCACGCCAATCTCCGGGCACTCGGTTACAAGAAGTGGACGGAATCATGGCACAACTTCCTTTTCGGAACCGGAATCCGTCCCTATGACAATGCTATCCGCGAGACGGTCGCCGGGGTCACGACGACGGAAGATTATCTCGAATCTTCGGCCAAGGTCGGGGCCTATGAATCCGGATGGTGGACCGTCATCGCCGTCACCGGCCTGGTTGGATTTCTTCTCTATCTGGTCGTGCTAATCTATCTGCTGCGCCGGCTTCTACCCATCCTGCTAAGGGAGAAAGTGCGCGATCATCGCCACGCCTTCGCTTTCATGGCCGTGTTTGGGATCATCATCTGGCTCGGATTGGGCTGGACCAACGGCGGCTTTCCCAGCACCGAGATCATGTTTGGCTTTCTCGCTCTGCTCGCCATCGAGGACGACAGAGCGCAGCAACGTCCCGTCCTCACCGCGACCGGTCGCGACCCGATCACGCTCCCGCCACCTCGGCGCGTTGTACCGGCCGGCCGATGAATTCGTCACCGGCCGCTCGCCGCGCCTTTTTCGAGCCGTGGAGTCTCGGGGATGTCATGATCGCTGCGGCCGCCTTGCGGGAATTGGCGCAACCGCCGGCGCTGGCATGCCATTCGATCTGGCATCCGTTGCTGCGCCGGGCGCTGGAGGAAATTCCGCAGCTTGAGCTGATCAGCGTCGACCTGCCTTACACGACCCGCGAACGGGCCAACCCTTTCGACACCGGCTCTTCCGCCAACAAGGCTCATCCCGAAATCGGCGAAGTGTTCAGTATCCGGGGTGACTATCGAGATTTCGCGGCCGCCCGAAAAATCTTCCCGCGCGCGTCAATTCGCATGAATGGCTGGGTCCGGTTTTTCGGGCGCAAGAGCGGGTTCGTGAATCTTCCCTACTCGTTAGGGCTGCTCCCGGTCGAAAACCGTTACCGGTCTTGGGCCCGGGTCGGGGGCGTGGCCTACGCGACGATGGAAGCCGGTTATCGGCGGCGGCAGGCGGAAGCTCCGGTGAACCGAAAAGTCGCGATCCATCTCGGCGCGCAGTGGCGTTCCAAGCAATTTCCCCAGGTGGTGGACTTACGGAAGGCACTCACAATCCAGGGCTGGACCGCGACAGTTCTCGCCGGACCCTCCGATCCGCTCCCGCCGGGCTTGCCGGAAAGCGACGTCCGGCGTGTCGTCGACGCAAGATTGATCGAAGAATTGCGCTCAGCGGAGCAGGTCGTGACAAATGATTCCGGGCCAATGCATGTCGCCGCGTTCCTAGGTTGTCGCACCACCGCGGTGGTTCGAGCGTCGCCGATCGAAGAATGGGCGCCGCCCGCAACGCGGATTGTGCGGGCGACGGAAACACCGCGCGGTTATCGTCCGCATCGCCGTTATATGTCGGACGATATTTTAACGGACTGGCCATCGGTGGAAGAAATCGTCGCCAGCCTTCAAGGCGCCTAGCTTCGCCCAATAAAAACCCAAATGTTGAAGCCGCTCCTTGCACTCCTGCACGCGCCGGTTTACCGCCGTCGGCTGGAGGTGCTGACTGAACTCATCGTGCCCCATCTTCGGGATGGCGATCGCGTGCTCGATGTCGGGTGCGGGGCGGGAACGATGGCGGTCGCGTTAAAAGTGCAGGCACTGGCCGATGGTCGCTCCGTTTCCATGGAAGGCCTCGAGCGTTTCCCGCGCGGCGGCGAACCGATCCCGGTCACGCCGTACGACGGTGGCCAGATTCCTTTTGCCGACGACAGTTTCGATGTCGTGATCGTGGCGGATGTTTTACATCACGAAGGCAATCCCGAGATGCTCCTGCGCGAATGCATCCGCGTCAGCCGGCGCCATGTCATTATCAAGGATCACCAGCTTTCCGGCCCGCTCGCCCAGGCGCGGGTGAGCCTGATCGACTGGGCGGCGAACGCACCCTATGGCGTCGAGTGCCTCTATCGTTACAACTCGCCGCGAGAATGGGGGGCGATTCTCCGCGGATTGCAGCTCACGCCGGTCGCGCTTTTTCGCGCGATCAATCTCTACCCGGCCGGCTTTAATTTCCTCTTTGGCCGGCGCCTGCAATACCTCGCGGTGTGCGAGGTCCCGGGCAATCAAGCCGCCGCGCCGTAAACGATCGCCAGCGCCAAAATCCCCGCGATATAACTTGTGCGATCGGTCAGGGCGAAGAGGACCGGGTCCTGCGGCACTTCGCCCCGGTTGGCTTTGAACCAGAGCCTCGTGATCCAATAAAGGAACAGCGGACAGAGCAGGAGAAGGATGGTTGGCTGTCGATAGAGCAAGCGCACTTCCGGGCTCATGGCGTAGAGCACGAGGACGAGGACGGAGATCATCCCGCTGGCCACGCCAAAAGTTCCAATCGGCTCGAGGTCGCTGCGAAAATAGCCGCGGCCTTCCGCGCTCGAGCTTTCTTGTCCGGCCAGGTCGCGCAGTTCGGAATAGCGTTTTACCATCGCCAATCCGAAAAAGAAGAAGACGGAAAAGGCGAGCAACCAGTCGGAAACACCGATGCCGGTCGCGGCGCCACCGGCGAGCAACCGCAGGGTGTAAAAACAGGCCAGGACCACGACGTCGAGCATGACGACGCGTTTGAACCAGGCGGAGTAAACAACATTACCCCCGAGATAAATCCCCGCGATGACAAGATAGCTCCAGCCGCAAAGAAGACCGAGGCCCAGGCCCCCGGCCACGAGCAGCGCGCAAACAAAGACCGCCAACGGGATCGAAATCTGGCCAGAAGCCAGCCCGCGCAGGCGCTTGCTGGTATGCGCGCGATCTGCTTCCAGATCGAGCATGTCGTTAAAAAGATAAACCGCCGAGGCGAGCAGGCTGAAGGAGACAAACGCGATCGCCCCGAAAAGAAGAACGTGGGAATCGGCAATCTTGTGCGAGGTCAGGATTGGAACAAAGACGAGCACGTTTTTCGCCCACTGATGCAGGCGGCAAGCCCTAACGAGCGCGCCAAATTTCCCCGTGCTTTTGGGAAACGATTTCTCGACCGGGGCCAGCGCGTTCACCGCGGCAATGAAGCGTTGACTATCGGAGACCACAACTGCCCGCCGCGCCACGCGCCAGACGGGGAGATCGGAGCGCGAATCTCCGGCGTAGTCGAACTGGCCTTTGCCAAACTGTCGCTCCAGCCGATGCGCCTTGATTGCGCCCTTCAGGTTGATGAGGCCGTTGCTGGCGATGATTTCGCCGAACAATCCGAGATGTTCATTCACCCGGCGGGCGAGCGATTCATCCGCCGCCGTGACGAGGATGAGGCGCCGGCCGCGGTCCGCCTCGGCGCGCAGATAGGCGACCAACTCGCGGCGGAACGGCAGATGGTCGACGATGAGACCGGCCCGGCGCACGACCTGTTGCTTAAGGAAAGCGCGGCCCCTGAGCAGCCAAAACGGCAGCAGGACGAACGACCAGGGGGAACGCTTGACCAAAACAAGGAGCGTCTCGTATAGGAGATCGGTCTGGAGGAGGGTGTCGTCGAGATCGACGCAGAGCGGGGGTTCCTGGTGCGCGGTAAGATCGTCGGGCATGATGAGCGGCGCGCGATTCTGACTGATTCCAGGCGCGGGGCCAGCGTAGAAAATTCACGGTGCGAAAACAAACCTATTACGGCGTCATCGCCTTCTGCGCCGTCGTTGTGGGCGCGCTCGCGGTCACGAACCAGAGCCTTTGGATCGACGAAGGCGCGGCCGCGCTCAAGGCCATGGAGCCTTCGTTAGGCGGGTGGTGGCATAACCTGCGCACGGAGGGAAACTCGAACCTCCAACTGATCGGCCAGCTCTTTTATCTTTGGGGCTGGGAGAAGATTTTTGGCGCTTCGGAAATTTCGCTGCGGGCCTCGAACATTCCGTTTCTTGCCGTCGGAGTCTGCGCGCTGGCCTGGGGGTTGTCGCCGCAACGCAGCCGGCAGACCGCGCTCGTGCTGCTCGCCCTGACGAATGCGTTTCTCTGGTATTACCTGAGCGAGGCGCGGCCCTATATCGTTCTCTTCTGTTTCGCTTCGGTCACCGCGGCCTGTCTCTTTCGCCTGCTGCGGGCGCCGGAGAAAGCGCTCGAATCGCCGCTCTGGTTCCGGCTTTTCTGCGCCGGTCTCTTTGGTCTTTGCCTAACGAGCCTGATCGCGGTTCCCTGGGCGCTCGGGGCAATGGTCGCGGTGCTTTACTGGTCGGGTCCGCGGACCGTCACGCGCTCGGTACTTCGTTTCAAGGGCTCGTTCCTTGTCCTGGCCATAGCGATGACCGCTCTCGGGCTCTATTATCTCTGGACGATGCAAATCGGGGCGCGGGCCTCCGGGGTCGCGCGCACGGGCTGGTCGAGCGTCGGCTATATTTTCTACGAGCTCTTCGGACTGGCGGGCCTGGGTCCCGGGCGCTTGCAATTGCGTGCGCAGGGACTCGGTGAGCTGGCGCCGTTCCTGCCCTTTCTTGCCCTCGGTACGGGCGCCGTTCTGGTGCTGCTCCTCGCCGCTCTCGGCACCTTGAAGGAGCGGATGGGAAAACGGGAGATTGTCTTTTTTCTGTTCGCGGTCGCGGGCCCGCTCTTCCTCGTCCTGGCCGCGGGTGTTTCGGGGCAAATGCGTTTGCTCGGGCGCCATCTTACTCCGCTCCTGCCGTTTCTTCTCCCCCTGCTGGCGATTGGCCTAACGAACTGCCTAACGGCGTTCTCTCCGTGGAGAAAGATCGCCGGCTGGGCCGCGTTCGCGGTCCTTTTGCTCTCCGCGCTCGAAGTCCGCTTCGCCCCGCGGCATCGCCGCGATGATTACCGCTCCGCAGCGGCGATCGCCCGAGAGGCACAGGCTGCGGGTGAAAATATCTGGTGGCTGGCCGACCTGAGCACCGGCCTCTACTACGGCGTACCGCTCGATTCTCCGCAGCTCGACGCGGCGCCCGACCTGCCCCGGCCCGAGCGGCCGCCGGATCTGGTTATTCTCTCCAAACCGGATGTCTACGATGGGTCCGGCGAAGTGCGCGCTTATCTGGCGCGGAATAATTTTACAGTGACGCGGGTCCTGCCGGCTTTTCAGATTTGGAGGCGACCGCCGGCTGGCCCGCCGACGGCGAAATTGCCGGATAAATCTGGCGAATAAAATCCTGGATCATCTTGTCGGTGTCCGCCTCGGAATGGCCGAATGGCTTCAACCCCTTGGTGATGTCGGCCGCAATCGTGATGTAAGCCCAGCGCTGGTTGTAGCCCTTGAAGACGCGATCGCGAATGTCGAACATGGTTCGCTCAAGGTGCGAGGCCGTGAGGTGGTTATAGCCGACGAACCAATAATAATTGAGATTGTAAATCGAGATTGTCGTCTCGTTCCGCAGCGGCACCTGGCGGACGTTGTGCAGACGCGTCACGGACAGAGTTCTCCCGGCGTCGAGCGGGAGACGCAAGGGATCGGAGTCCGCAATCGTCCAACCCTGCGCGGGCAGACAGCGCTCCGGACGATGGATGCTGTTGTCGAGATCGGCCCCCGAAAGCACGATCGAGACGAAGATCGAATTCCCCGCTGCGTCGGTGTAAAGCTTGCGCGCAAACTCGGTGTCGCCGGCCAGCATCTCCAGTTCGCGCGGGCTGATGGCCTGGTCGACGCCGTACCATTTCCCGACAAACTGCGGCAGCTCGAGCCTAATCCCGGCCGGCTGCATGCGAGCGGTGGTGGGGAGCACGAAAATGGTGCTGAATCCCGCGGCGAGAAATACCAGGAGCAGGACGAGGCGTTTAGGCGTCATGGAGCGCCGCCTCCTTTTCGTTAGGCGGTGCGCCCCCGAACCACTTCAGGTAGTCGATGTTCAGGAGCCGGTGAAACCCCAGCATGCAAAGCAGAGCGATCGGAAAAAAGATCAGCTGGCTCGACCAATCGTGATAAATCCCGCCGGCAAAGCGCGGATATCCGAGCTGCCCGAGAATGATGATGGTAAAAATGCGCCCGGCATTCCCGACGATGGCGAAAAGGACCGAGGCGGCGAGAATGGTGATTTTTTTCCAGACCTTCTTCTCATTCAGATGCACGTAGATGGCGGTGAGCATGACCATCGCGATGAGCGAGCGAATGCCGCTGCAGCCTTCCGCAATTTCAAAACCCCAGTCGCCATTTACCGGCCGAATGGAAGTGCCGACGGTGTAGATTGCGATCCCGCTGAGACCGCTCAGCACCTTGACGAACCCGATGATGAGGAACTGCAGGCGAAAGGTCATCTGCTCGATCGCGCCTAACGGGATCATGAAAAAAAGGAGCGCGATCGGGAAACGAAGCACCCGCGCCACTTCCCGGCCCCAGAGGAACAGGACCATGCCGTAGACGAGGAAAGGGAAACCAAAGAGGGCGACCCGCGGTTGAAAAGCCCGCGCCGCGACGAGGTAACAGAGGACGCCGGCGGCGATAAAAATCAGGCCGAGGTAGCTGCCTTCCTTGCGCGCGGCGCGCAGCCGGTCGCGATGGTACCAAACCAGAAACAAGACCGCGAACGGGATAAGCTTGCTGTGTTCCTGGTTGTACTGCGGGAGGAAACGGAGCCAGGCCCATTCCCAGATCGGCTGCGACTGACCGGCGTAGAGCGGGAGGAATCCAAAAAAATAGACAACCGTCGCGGTGACGGCAAAGAAAAGGAAAGCCGAAAGCGGCCGCTCCTTGATCCAGACGAGGAAAGCTTGAAGAAGGCCGCCAAATTGTTTGATCTGCTCCATCGCGGCCCGGACTTTAAGACCGGCCGGGGCGCCGCGCAACGGAGACCTGCCGCGGGCCGGAGCTAGCGGGCGCGCGCGAAGCGAAACGGACGCTGCTGCTGATAAAGGGCGAGTCGTTCCTGCGCGCCTTGGGTCTCCTCGCGGCCGGCCTTCCGGATGGCCTTTTCCTCAAACTTAATCGCGTTTCTGAAATCGCCGGTTTCAGCGTAGGCCGCGGCCAGGGTGTCGATGTAGCTCCAGTTATCCCAGGAATTGCACGCCGCGGTGGAATCGGCCTCGGCCTGCTTCCCGTTGCGGAAGGCAGGGTCCGGGCAGGTCGCGTAGAGCCAGGCCCGGTCGCTTCGGGCGAACGCGTCGGTTTGATAGCGCGGCCGCAGATTGATGATGTGCGTCAGTTCCGCCAGCGCCTTGCCGTAGCGTCCGAGCGCCTGGTTCACTTCCGCGCGCTTGATCGCGGCGAGGAAAAAACTGGGGCTGACTTTGAGCGCGGTATTGAAGTCGGCAATCGCCAGGTCCCACTTGCGTTGCTGCATGTAGAG